>JAISGC010000049.1 GCA_031263295.1 Rickettsiales bacterium | reverse complement strand
CTCCAAAGGAGGGGAATACCGCCCCGCCGCATTGCTCTACAACCCCACCCCATCCAACGCGCCGAGGCACTTCGCGTTGCGGTCTTTGGCGTCTTGCAGGGTCTTCTTGATTTTATTGACAACAACCGCCGAAACGACGCCCGCGATGGTGGACACGCCCGAAGAAACCGTCGATGCGATGCGCCAGTTTTTCTTGTCCGCGGTCTCGTCCGCCGCAATCGCGCCGGTCGAACTGACCATCGTCCCGACGCCGCCCGCGAGCGCTACGCCAGACGACACGCCCGAGCCCTTCAAGTCCGATTGTATTCCGTAATAGTCATTCGGTTCGAACGCGCCGGCGCATTTGCCGTTCGCGTCCGCGACCGACATCCGCGCGTATTCGAAGCTCTGGTATTCCGAATAGTCTTTGACCGCGTCATAGTTTGCGCCGCAATAGCCGTCGAACGAGCTGTATTGCCGCCGCCACAGGTCGATGGCATCCCGGCAATCCTGCATAGACTGCGCGGTATCGTGCAGGCCGTCGTAAATGGATTTCGATTTCGCGATGCCGAGGGCGCCGCCCGCGGTCGCGCCCGCGCCACCGACAATGCCGACGACATCCAGCGCAAACGAGCCCTTCTTTTTCTTTTCGATTGCGGCAAGCGCGCCGTCGCGCGCGGTAGTCGCCGCGGCGAGTTTCGCCCGCGCCGCAGCAATTCTTTCAGCATTCTGGCGCTGATCTTCCGTTTCTTCCAGAACAATTTTATCGCAGTCCTGAATTGTTTTCACAACAATGGCGATTTCGTTTGTTCCGCCTTCTTTCGGAATAAATGCCTTCATATTATCCGGAAACTCTGCCGGAAGCCCGACGCCTCCGCTCTCTAATGTTTGCAAATCGACATCGGCGCGCGCCGTAGTCGCAAATGCGACCACGGACGCGGCAATCGGCAAAACGGCGAGTTTCCGGAACATACTATTATCTTATAGCATACCCACTGATCTTGCGGCTCTGATCGGTCAATGTCGGAGCGGCAAGGTTGCACGGAGTTCCATAGACGCATTCTTGTCTGCCAAGCTCGGCACCGCTTGCATCTTTCAAGACAACAGTATATGCAAGGCCTTCACGCGCAACATTCAGCTGGCCTTCCTTTTTAGGTTTGTATCCGTCGCCGACAGGTTTGCAAGCCGTCAAGTTTTCTTCATCAGAATACTTTCCGTCGCCGCAGGCAGTCTTGGTATTCTGGTCTGGGCATTCGTAACCCTTGCCGCAGACCTCGCATTCCGTGGTATCCGGATTTAGATATATTTTATTCGGATCACTGCAAGTCCCGGCCTGCGTGGCGACAATTACCTCAAACACCTGCTTATCCGCAGTCAAGGTGCGATTTCCGCTCGGCGTCTGCCCACCGACGGAAATCGGCGCCTCCACGCCGGCGGCGATACCTGTCGACAATATCACCCCAAGCAGTCCGAGCGCTATTTTATTATTGTTCATTTTCTTTCTCCTTTTTTATTTTTATACGGCGTTGATTTTCATTTCGCCAAGCTTGCGGTCAGGTCCCGGATTCGGAGCCTGTAAATCACAAGCCGACCCGAAAGAGCAATCGCGCTGGCCGCCGTCGGTCCTTGACCCGTCGGACCCGAGCACGATTATCTTGACCTTGTATGTCATCGGCGACCTGTTCTCTTCAAGTTCCAGCCCCTTGACGATTTCGACCGACGCATTTCTGCAAACATACCCGTCGCGACAGGCAGTATATTCAGTCAGTATCGGAACGCATTCATTCAGTTTTGCCAGGCGGTCGGCCAACCGCGCGTATGCCAATGCTTTTTCCGCGGCATCAAGCGCTGCTTTCTTCGCAAGATAGCCGTTTTCCACCGCCCCGGATAAACGGGACTGGAACGCCGCGAATCTATCGTGGCAATACTCGTCGGAGTATTTATCAATTATCTGCTGGAACGCCCACCAGGCGGAATCTTTGTCCTTGCGCAATGTTCTGTCGTCTGCGAAAACCAGATTATACGGAATCGTTATCGTGTCGTTGAAACTACACTGGCGCGATATGTTTTTCAATACACTTTCAACATCGCCTCGAAGAGTTATTTGCGGTCCAAGCTCCCTGTCAAGCTCTGCAATTTTTTCTTGCAGTTGCGCCCGCGAATATGGCCCGCGCTTGCCATCCGGACAATCGGTGCAGCTTACGGACGACAAATTATGCTCTATCGCATAGGTCAGCGACTTTTGATATGCGGCACGCAATACGGAATCCGAACTAACAAATTTGTTCAAACAGTGCAGGCAAGGAAATGTAGGATATCCTTGGATACTTACCGCCTCGCCTTCTCTCGGCATTGCTCGCAATGCCGCCTCGTAAGCACGCTCGGCGTCGGCAAGCGCAATAGCGCTCGTCCCCGGCGCAAAACCAAGCGCGGAAATCTGCTGCTGCACGACGCCGATACCTTCGCCTGCATTTAGAACTATAAGGCACCTCTGGGCCTCCTGGGTCGTCACAGCCGCGATGCCGGAAAATCCGCAGAACACAAGCGACAACAAGAAAGCGCATCTCTTGATTATCATTGCTGGCTCCTGCACTGATTCTTCGCGGTTTCCAACCGTTGAGCGGCGTTTGATTTTAATTCGTTTTCCAGCGCCAAAAGTTCGTCCAATTCTTTCTGCGCGGTCGCGACCGCCGCCTCTAATCCGGGTAGCGCCGCCTCGTCGTCTATGGTTTTGCTGGTCAGCGCTATGTTAAATCCGCCCGCCGCGGCGCCAACCGCGCCGCCCGCAATCTGGGCTATCCCGCCGCCCAAGAGCGCGCCAAGTTCCCCAATCGCGCCGTCCGCGGCGCCGGAACTGACCGCGCAAACCTCGCGCGCGTTTTTAAGGCTGTTTTTCAAGGCGTCGTATCCGACCATAAAGTCGCCCCGGACATCCTGGACCACCACCGCGCCCGCAATGGTCGTGGTTGTGGTGGTCGCCGTGACGACTGGCGCCGCCGCAGGCGCGGCGGCGCGGGCGCGCCCGCGGAAATCGGCCCCAAGCGGCCGCTGACCGGCGCCGTTGTTCGCGACGACGGCGGCCCGCGCGCCCTGCGGAGCCAATACGAACGCAACCGCGCCCGCCAATAAAAGCGATATAAATCCCCTTCTCATTCACGCGAATTATAGCATTTTTTACCTCCAACAAAAAATGGAAAGTTTTTATAACGACTAACTACTAACGACTAGTGACTAACGATGTGCCTGCAATAAGGTATGACGCAATAATAAATGTATGGCTTGCTGGCGCGCTGCTCGTTAGTCACTAGTCGTTAGTAGTTAGTCGTTAAAATCGCCCTTGCAAAAAGATTTTGGGCGATTATAATGGCGCCGCCGGATGGGTGGCAGAGCGGTTGAATGTACTTGACTCGAAATCAAGCGTGGGGGCAACCCCATCGAGGGTTCGAATCCCTCCCCATCCGCCACCGATTTTTCAAGCAAGCAACGCGAGCGTTGAAAAATCGAGTGCCCTGCGAAGCCTTGGCGAAGCAGGGTCGGCTCTAATTTTGGTATAGCAAATGGAAGCGGGGCCGGTTCTAATTTTGGCATAGCGAAATGCAAGAAATAAACATAAAATTATACCGCACTTTTTTCGAGGTCGCCAAGTCCAACAGCATCAGTCAGGCGGCCAAGAATCTGTTCGTGTCCCAGCCCAATGTCAGCAAGAGCTTATCCGAGCTGGAACAGCAGCTCGGCGCCGAGCTGTTCCACCGGACTTCCAAGGGCGTGTTCCCGACGGCCAAGGGGACCGAGCTGCTGGGCTATATCGAGCAATCGTTCAACTCGATGCGCCTGGCCGAGCGCCGCATCCGCGAAAAGCAGAATCTCGAATACGGGCATCTGGTCATCGGGACCCCGTCGAATGTCTGCGCTTTCTTTCTGTTCGACAAAATCGCCGCCTTTCACAAAGAATACCCGAATGTGGAAATCACGACGATAACCGGCGGAACAAAGCAGCTGCTGAATATGCTGGAATCGCACCGCATCGACATAATGATAGACACCGCGCCCGTCAATGTCGACAATCCCGCCTTCGTATGCCGGGACCTGGCGACCGCGGATTATTGCTTTTGCGCCAGCGCGGAATCAAAAATCGACGGCGTTTTCGGCATCAGGTCGATCCGGCAGTTGGAGTTCGCCCCGCTGATATTGCCAATACCGGGCACCGCGAACCGAAACGACATAAACAACCTGTTCTATAAGACCGGGATAATGCCCGAGAACATTATGAATATGCATTCGAGCGAAATCATAATGTCGATGGTCAGGCGGGACCTCGGCGTCGGATACCTGATTCGCGATCAAATCCGAAACGACGGCGCTTACAAAGTCCTGCCTATAAAGGAGCGCCTGCCGACGGTCGGCATAGTTCTGGTCTATTCCCAAAAATATCTCAACGAATCGTCGTCGCGGTTCATATCCGAATACCTGTGCGTTTGACGGGTATGGCGGCCATATCAAAAAGTTATGGCGCGGCGCGGATTTGTGCCGCATATCGGGCCGTCGGTTCGCGGGCCGCGGCGCCGGCCCATTATTTTCGGCATAGGCACCGGGTATTTCGCAAATACTTCGCCGCGCGGCATAATGGCCCCGAAGCAATTAAAAGGACGCATTATGAACAACCTTGAATCGCTGGGCGTATTTCAAGACTCCGACGGAACGATAAAGCATGTGTTTAACCGGGACAAGAAAATAACCGAGATAACATTTTTATCGAACAAGGCCTCGCGCGATGTGGTCTGCGTTCCGACATTTCACTATTGCAATCTGGGCTGCAAAATCTGCCATCTTACGAACAAGGGCCTGAACAAAAATATGATGCCCGTCAAAGCGGAAGACCTTGCCGAGGGAATCCGCCGTTCGGTCGTCGGATTCGACGGCAGGCGCCGCAGCGAAAAAGAAAATCTTTTGATTTCATATATGGGCGTGGGCGAGCCGCTGCTGAACATAAAGCTGCTCGGCGATATTTTCCAAATGCGCGATTATTTACGCGGGTCGCTGAAATATAAAAACATAGGCTATGCCGTTTCCACGATTATGCCCGAAGCGGACAGCGTCGATAAACTGCTGGACGCGGCGGGGCCCTATGGCATTCCGATTAAATTGCACTTTTCCGTGCACTCGCCGTTTGACGCGGAAAGGTTCGACCTGCTGCCCAAGACAAAGGTCGGCGTGGCCGAGGGTTTGGAGGCGCTTGAAAAATACAGGAGATTCGCGAAGGGCAATCCGAGAATTATGGAAAACATCGGCCGGATTCATTCGTCCGCGAATGTCGATCCGGTCGTGGTGCACTATACGCTGATAAAAAACAGGAACGATTCGCCCGCGCATCTGGCCGAGCTGACCAGGCTTTTGGCGGTGCATAAAACGCCGATTATGTTCATACGATTCAATCCGATAAACGGAATGGAGGCGAGCGAAAACGAAGCGGCGTGGATTTCGGAACTGAACAGGGCCGGAATAAAGGCCAAGGCTTACAGCCCTCCGGGACGCGAAATCGGAAGCAGCTGCGGCGAGTTCACCAAGCATTACTACCACGAGGAAATCGAGACCGCCGAGCAGCGCCGCGAGTTCCAAGCCTGGAAACAAAAGCACGAGATATTCAGATAGGCGCGGCGGTTTGGAGCATCGGATTTTTATCTTGTCAGCGCGCGAAAAGCTGCTATGATTATTTCGGAGAAAACGGGATGCGGGAAGGCTTTACACAAAGGGGGCCGCGATGCCGCGCGATATTCACTTCTTCGTTTCCGAAAAATCAAAAATCTATGCGGTCCGTCGTTCGGGCGCGCTTGACGCCGAGTCAATCGCAAAGCTGGAAGATATGACCGGCGCGAAATATGCGGACGCGGACCTGATGACACCGGGCGCGGGCCATATCTTCGTCGGGCCGAAAAGCGAAAGCGTCAGTCCCTGGTCCACCAACGCGACCGAAGGCGCGCGCAATATCGGACTCGCCGGCGTCGAGCGCATCGAAGAGTTTTCCGCCCGGCCCGCGGCCGCCAAGGTTGACCGGATGCTTTCGCGCGCGTATCGCGAACTCGGCCAAGACCTGTTCGACACTGGGATAGAACCGGCGCCGATACGATACCTCCGCCCGGACGAGTTGGAGCAATACAACATCGACGAAGGGCTGGCGCTGTCGCCCGAAGAAATAGCGCACCTTAAATCCGTCGCCGAAAAAGAAGGCCGCGATTTGACCGACAGCGAGATTTTTATGTTCGCGCAGGTCAACTCCGAACACTGCCGCCACAAGATTTTCAACGGCCGCTTTATCATCGACGGCAAAGAAATGCCCGAGACCTTGTTCGATATGATAAAGCAGACGACCGCGAAAAATCCGGGCTTGGTTCTGTCGGCATACAAGGACAATGCGGCCGTGGTCGCGGGCCCGCGGATTTTGCAATGGGCGCCCGGCGCGGACAACACGATGGAATTGACGCCGATACAAACGGGCTTTACGATAAAGGCCGAGACGCATAATTTCCCGACGACGGTTGCGGCGTTCCCGGGCGCGGCGACGGGCGCGGGCGGCGAGATTCGGGACCGCTTCGGCGTCGGCCGCGGGTCGATCCCCTTGGCGGGCAGCGCGTTTTATTTCACATCCTACACCCGCACCGGCAAGACATTAAAGCCGTGGGAAGACGCGCCGCGTCAATGGCTCTATCAATCGCCGCAGGAGATTTCGACCCGCGCGTCGAACGGCGCGTCCGACTTTGGAAACAAGTTCGGCCAGCCCTTGATAAACGGAAAAAATCACGCCTTCGAGCACGCCGAGGGCGGCGTCAAATACGGCGGAGACAAGGCGATAATGCTCGCGGGCGGAGTCGGCTATGTCGACCGGCGCTATGCCTTGAAAGACGAATCAATGATTAAAGTCGGCCAGCGCGTGCTGCTCCTCGGCGGCGACAACTATCGCATCGGGCTTGGCGGCGGCTCGGTATCGTCATTGAACACGGGCGATGCGGCCAGCGCTGTGGAACTGAACGCCGTTCAGCGCGCGAACGCCGAGATGCAAAAGCGCGCGTTCAATCTGGTTCGCGCATTGACCGAGGCCGCGGAAAATCCGATTGTATCGATTCACGATCACGGCGCGGGCGGCCACGGAAACTGCCTGCCCGAATTATTGGAGCATCTCGGCGGCCGCATCGATATGGGAAAATTGCCAATCGGCGACAAGACCTTGTCCGCGCGCGAAATCATCGGCAACGAGTCGCAGGAACGGATGGCGATTCTGGTCGACGCCGCGGATGTCGACGCGATTATGAAAATCGCCGCGCGCGAGCAGTGCCCGTGCTATGACATCGGCGAGATAACCGGCGACCATCGCATCGTCTTCGAGATGGAAAACGGCGAGCGGCCCGTCGACCTGCCGGTGAAAGATTTCATCGGCAACGCGCCGCGGACGATTATGACGGACAATGCGCGGCCATCGCCGTTCAAGCCGTTTGTCTTCACCGACGACGACCATCTGATCGAGCATATTAAAAATGTCCTGACGCTGCCCGGCGTCGGCAGCAAGGATTTCCTTACGAACAAAGTCGACCGCTCGGTCACGGGCAAGGTCGCGCGGCAGCAGGCCGTCGGCGAATTGCAAATCCCACTTTCGGACTACGGCCTTGTGAAATACGATTTCGACACCGACGCGGGAATCGCAATGTCGATGGGGCTGGCGCCGCAGGCCGCGATGATAGACCCGGGCGCGGGCTCGCGCCTCGCGATTGCGCGCGCGCTGACCAACGCGATTTTCGCGCCGCTTGGACGGCGTGGCCTGGGCGAGATTTCGCTGTCGGCGAACTGGCAGTGGCCGTGCCGGAATCCCGGCGAGGACGCGCGGCTTTACAAAGCGGTGCGCGCGGCGTCCGATTTCGTCCAAGCGTTGCAGGCGAACATTCCGACCGGAAAAGATTCTCTCTCGATGAAACAAAAATATCCCGGCGGCGATGCGGTTTTGACGCCGGGAACTCTGGTCGTTTCGGCGGCGGGCAACGCCCGGCGGCTCGACCGCGCGGTCGGGCCGGTTATGGAAAAGACCGCGGACGCGGCGCTGTTTCATATCGATATGTCCGGCGTATGGCCGCGGCTCGGCGGTTCGGCCTTGGCGCAGACGCTGCGGCATATCGGATCGTCGGCGCCGGATGTCGACCCGAAGCGCTTTGCGAAAGTTTTTCAGGCCGTGCAGAAAATGGTCAAAGACGGAATCATTATGGCCGGGCACGACATCTCGGAGGGCGGGCTGATTACGACTATTTTGGAAATGACTTTCGCGCACGAGCATTGCGGCGTCGACATAGATATTGAATCGACATCGAAATTGTTTGCCGAAAATCCCGGCGTAGTCGTGCAGATTGCGAACGAGAATATCGCGGCCTTCGAACGGGCATTGAAAAAATGCGGCGCCGAAGCGACGCGCATCGGAAAATACTTGCCCGGCGATCTTGTGAAGATTCGCGGACGCAGGATTGATATGGCGGAACTCCGCGACGCTTGGATGACCCATACGCGCGAGATGGAGCCGTTCCAAAATAATCAGAGCGACGCGCGCAGGAAAAATCTTTTGCGCCAGCCATTGGTCGTCGATGTCGCCGCCGATAAAAAAATAAATATAAATATCGGCGCGCGGAAAAAAGCGACGGCTGCCGTCTTGCGCGACAAGGGCACGAACGGCGAGCGAGAGATGCTGTATGCCGCGCACCTCGGCGGATTTCGCGTCAAAGATGTCGCGGTCGCGGATTTGGCGTCCGGCGCCGAGGATTTGCGCGACACGGACCTGTTGATTCTCGCGGGCGGATTTTCCAACTCGGATGTCATCGCGGCGGGCAAGCTCTGGGCCGACGCGATGAGATACAACGCGCGCGCGAACAATGCAATCGCAAACTTTTACGCGCGGCCCGGGACCTTGTCGCTCGGCGTCTGCAACGGGTGTCAGGTTATGATGGAGCTCGGCGTCATAGGCGGCGTTCGCGCGCCGATGCGGCGAAACGAATCCGGCAAGTTCGAGAGCGCGTTCGTCTCCGCGACCATTCCGGAAAATAATTCCGTGATGATGCGCGGCTTGGCCGGTATGACTCTGCCGATATGGATTGCGCACGGCGAGGGTCGGTTCGATTTGCCCGCCGATATGCGGTATCAAAAAGTTTTGGAGTATTATTACAAAGACTATCCCGGCAATCCGAACGGCTCGCCGGATGGTCTCGCGGGCATCGCGTCAACGGACGGGCGGCATCTTGCGATGATGCCGCATCCGGAGCGCGCGATACTGCCGCACCAGTGGCCCTTCGGCGCGGATAAAATCCCCGCCGTCAAACTTGCCAATGACCGCGCCGTTATGCCCTGGCTCGCCATGTTCTCAAACGCATACAGCTACTCCGCAGGGAGATAGCGCATTTTAAGTCCCCAGGTGCGTGATTTCCAAGCCGTCAAAATGCGCAGCAAAGTATTCCGCCGCCAGACGGCGATGGCATCGCGCCGGAGACTTTTCTGTGCAAAGAAAACACACTCCATCCAAAATTTCCGGGGCGAATAGTTTTTCAACTTGTCGCGCAATCAGCAAGCCGTTGAAAATCTTTTCATATCCGGCCCAATCGACGGCGCCATTTTTATAATCTGTCAGCAGCTCTTTGGTCGGAGAAAGTTCCGGCACATAGCGATACCTGTCGCCCAGCGCTTCCGCAAGATTCGCGCCGGAGGCCCAAGGAACAAATCTCGCCGCGCGCCATAGGCGAATGTCCGCCAAAGTTCTCACGCCCGCGTCATCCAGCGCGCCAAAAAACTCGCCCTGTTTTTTCCCCGCAAAACCGATTGTGTATATTTTCATTTTTCAATGTAATAATATGCCGTTCGGCATCAGATAACAACAATATTCCTGTTTAATTCAGAGCATTTCGGGCAAGATTGATGGCAAAATTGAGGAATCATAAATATAAAGTCCCCTATATTTTCTATGGCAGCACTTACTATTGTCCGTTTCTCCGCAACGATTGAAATTATAAAAGTATCTTGAAATTTTGCACTAATTGCTATAATAGCATAACATTAAATATGCAAAATATAATCGCACAATATCTAAAACTGCCTGGAACTGTCGTATCGCTGAACGGCGACTGGGGCAGTGGCAAAACTTATTTATGGGATAATAATCAAAATCCCAGAGACACAGTGCGATATAAATTAAATAAGTTGAGAAAGAAAACAATTTATATATCACTATTTGGCAAAGCGTCGGTTTCGGAGCTCAAAAAAGACATACTAGGTAAATCCATATTAACTAAGGGGCCTGTGTTCGAGTTTACAAGCGCGTTTGCTTTACTATTTTTGTTGACTTCTATTATATCCATATTTGCATTCCAGATTATTGATGCTTATGCATTGCATAAAACCTGGATAATTTTTACTGCCTTATTGGTATCTTCGGTCGTAGTCTTATTGTTCCATAATCATATTTTAAGATATTTCGCGCATAAGACTCTTGGATTTGATCACGACAACATTGATTATGCTCAGATATTGAATAGCAATAAAATCATTTTTTGCTTTGATGATCTCGAACGCCTATCCGTAAATTCCAATATAGAAGAGTTTATGGGATTTTTTGAAAACCTGAAGCAAAATAATTTTTCCATGCTTTTAATATCCAATGATGATGAACAGAGCAAAAAACATGCTGATAACTGGAAGGAATTTAAAGAAAAAGTTGTATCTGTCTCTTTAGTGCATAATTCGGATTCAGTTTTAGAATCCATTATAAAGACTAACGATTTGACCAAGCATGAAAGGCAATTTATCACAGAAACTTATCAGAACTTGCATATCGCGAAACAACAGCCGGAAAAATATCGGGAAGATGCTAGAGATAATATACAAAGATTTGCTAACAACTTTAGATTTTTCAGCAAGCTATTGCAAAATTTCCAGAAAGTTCGCCGCATAACATTTGGGTATGAAAATTTAGATGATAACACTATCGGCAACTTATTGTCATATATCACATATATTTTTGTAAAATCCGAGCTGGGAGTATTGGAAAAACATATCCCAACAAAAAACGACTTACTTCAATTTTTTTATGATCGTCTGCTTGGCGCAGATACAAAAAATGCATTAAAACCATTCGGATATGTCTTCACAACCAACAAGTCTTTTGGGTTAGTTCCATTTCCTGTAATTTATGATTTTTTAACGCGCAATAATTTTGACTATGAAAGGTTTTTACGAGAACATACAAGCAAACCTTTATCAGAAACAGAAAAATATGTGCTGTTTCTTGGGCATTGGTTGGATTATAGGAGACCGCAGCAACGCAGAATTGTCGCCAAAATTGAACGATTGATGCGAAATGATGAACTGCCATTCTCATCGTTTGAAAATATGAAACAGGTTTTGAATAAATATTCAGTTTTTTGCTCGTATATAGAAAAAAATTTAACATACGAAACTTCTGGATGGCTTTTGCAAAAAATAAAGAACCTTATCTACAAAAATGAAGTTTCTTTAAGTTTCCTTGGAGAACATCGAGTGTATGGTTCATTATTACAAAACATCTCAGATGATAACGGATTATTTAGGATAAATAAGAATTTTATAAACAAAAACTTTGAACAAATCTTGTTATCGTATTGGTTAAATAAAATCAACGCTGCATCAGATTTTTTACAGGAACTAACAGATCATCTTCCAGGAGACGAAAACGGATATTATAAAAGTTTATGTTTGTATATTTTATTAGAAGATAAGAATAAACAGCTGCAAGTATTTAATTTACGCGATACAAACTACAAAAAATGGCAAAACATAACTAATTTAATTAAGGTTAAATTACCTTACTATTATACCAACAGCATGCTTGTAGCAAAAATCAAAGAGATGATGGATGATAAAAATGATGCTAAAAAAACCGCGGAGTTATTTTGGAGCGCTTTATCAGAAAATATAAATGGCCTAAAAAAATTGCCAGACGCAGGATTGAGCGAAGAACTTACGGCCAAAAACTTTTTTGAGGACAAGTATTGATAAAATTAGTTACCATCAGTGCCGCCATACGCGCGGCATTCGGAATATTTCATTCCGTCGCCGATTGCGGACAAGGCCAACCGCGTTGTCGTGGCGATGTTTTTCAGCCCTTTGATTTCTTCGGGCGAAAAATATTTCATCTCCGCGCACTTGTCGCCCTCGCAGTTGCGAATCTGTCCCGAATAGTTTTTGATTATGAAAAAGAAATCGAATGCCTCGGTCCCACTGGCCAAGTTGCTGACCACATGCGCGAACTCGGCGCCCGACGGTCGGATGCCGATGCCCAGCTCTTCCTTCGCCTCGCGCAGCGCCGCATCCATAGCGGTCTCGCCCTGCTCGATATGACCGGCCGGAAGAACCCACCATCCGCCCTTGAAGAATCCGTCCGTGCGATAAAATAATAAAATCCTGTCGCCCTGTTTTATTATCAGATTCGCAACGCCCTTGAATGTAGCCCGCTCCGCCATCTTTGCACCTCGTTTTGTCCCGCCAGTATCCGGCATCGCGCCGCGAATGTCAACTTTAACTTGCGCCGATATTTCACCGCGATGATTTTTGCCATTGACAATTTGCATAATTAAATGATATACTACCCTCATAACTAGCATGGTGCTGGTTGTCCCGTGAATCGGATGAGTCACGCGCGCGGCTGGATAGCTGCATTAAACATTAAAGGAGACAGAAGTGTCAAAAACAAAAAGCGTTACGGTGCGCTTCCAAAAACCGGTTGTAATCCAAAAAATAGAAAATGCGAATATTGCCAGGATTTCGGGCTTTATGACGCTGGCCTCGCTGATACGGATAGTTCGCGAAGTTGGGCTGGCCGCAGATCCGAGATTGGCAAAAGAAAGCCGTATAACGAAAGAGATCATGGATACTCTCGCGAATACTCCAAGCCTGTATCCATTCAAGAGTAAAGGCATTCTTGTCGGCGTGTCGGACTGCAAAGAGATGGACCGTGAACGATTCGAGCTGACTTTTGACGATGATGCCCTTGATGTTGTCGGGATACTCGACGGCGGACATAATGTTTTCGCCATAATAAAATATCTGCTGGGACAGATGGATGGCGAGCCGATTGCCGAGAAGAAATGGGACAACGGACTGGAAAAACTTTTTCACAGTAAATATACTGATTTAATCGAATATCTGCAAGAAAACTCGGATGAGCCGGACAGCATTGCGAATATAAAGGTGACGGTCGAAATACTGATGCCTATCGACAACAGAAACGAGCGGGCTACTTTTAACGATACACTGGCAGAGATATGCGCGGCGCGCAATACGAACGCTCAATTAAAAGAAGAATCTGTCGAAGACAAAGAAGGGCTATATGATTTCATAAAGAACGAGGTTCTCGATCCGGCGATAAAGGGCAGGATAATATGGAAAACCGGCGAGGAAGGCGAGGTCAATTCTAGCGATCTTCTGGCTCTGTCGTGGATTGTATTGGGGGACTTTGATTCGACTGCCGAAAAAGTGTCTTTGCCAAGCATATATAGCTCCAAGGCAAAATGCATCAGCACGCTGAACTCCCTGCTTAAAAAGCCGGAATACAGCGAGAAAGATGCCGGCAAGATCACAATCACCGACGAGCGATTAAAGTCAGCATTGAAACTGTTGCGTGAAATCCCGTATGTATTCGACAGAGTTTATATCGAGTTCGGAAAAAAATACAATCGCGAAGACGGATCATTCGGCCGCATCCAGTGCGTAAAATGCAAGCCCTCAAAAAGCAAATTTTATGGCTGGGAAAATCCGGATTACAACTATCCGGACGGCTTTATAGTACCATTGGTTTGCGGCGGTCTGTCTGCATTGGTCAAGAAAGACGACAATGGTATGTATAGTTGGAAAACGGATCCTAAAAAGTTCTTTGACGAACATTTGGACGATCTGATGAAAATATACGCCGGGCTTGTAAGATTCGCGAATTGGAATCCGCAAAACTTGGGTAAAAACAACGCGAGCTATGACACGGTTGCGCAGATCGTCAAGTCGATGGTGTGATTGCAACCATCCCACTCTCCCGGCCCCCAATATAATAATGGCGGCCGGGCCGTGCGTAAGTATTACTTTGCCGATTTTAAGTTAAAAAAATGGATTAGTCATGACAGTCTGCGGGACATTTAGGGATAACATAAAAACTCTGAACGAGAAAAAACAAAATCAAAAGTTCGTTGATGATGAGACAGGCATAAAAATCGCGGCGCGTCTGAAACGAAGCGGCGGCAACTTGCCGGATGCGCATTCCGATCTTCCTGTTTCCAAAGGCCGTTCCTGGAAAGACAAGACGAAGAGAAACAAACAGCATAGGCCTTTATGACGCATTCGGCCGCGAGAAAATATATGCGCGATTTTACCCCAAACTAAACTTGACATAATCGCAATTTTGTATAACTATATACTCATGCAAGACAATATCATTGAAATTGCCAACGATGGCCGTAGGCTGTCATTAGACCGCGGATTTTTATGCGTGGACGACAGAATGGCGGCGAAAAAGGTCCCGCTTGAAAATATTTTGTCAGTTGTAATTTCTGCGAACCAGGCGACGATTTCCAAGAACATAATCAACGCGATATGCGATTCCGGCGGCGGCTTTATATTGTGCGACGATAAATACATTCCAAACGCGATGATTCTGCCGTATTCCAACCACTGGCTTGGGGCGCCGCGAGTGCGCAGCCAAATCGCCGCCAGCATTCCGCTGAACAAAAACCTGTGGAAGAAAATTATCGAAGAGAAAATCGCGAATCAGGCGCGCGCTCTGGCGGCGCTGCGGCCCGAATCGCCCGACATTGCGAAGCTGAATATTCTGGCGCGCAATGTGAAAAGCAACGACGGGGAAAACTGCGAGGGCGTCGCTGCGAAGATATACTTCAAGGCCCTGTTCGGAGATTCGTTCATACGCGACAGAAATCAAGTCGGCATAAACCGCCTGTTGAATTACGCATACATCATTATCCGCAGCGCAGTCGCGCGCTCGATAGCCGGAAACGGCCTGCTGCCGCAATTGGGGATAAAACACTGCAACCAGATGGACCAGCTGCCGCTGGCGGATGATCTGATGGAGCCGTTCCGCCCGGCCGCAGATACGCTCGTGTTCGCAATGACGGAAAGCGGCGCGCCGGAGCTGACGCCGGAGACGAAGCGAAAACTGGCCGGCCTGCTGGTTGCGCCCGTCGAAGGCCTGGCCGGAACTATGACTATGAGCGATGGTATTTATGAGTTCGTCGGAACGCTTGAAAAAAGCTATCGGGACAAGGCGGTCCGGCTGGCGTTTCCGAAACTGCGGTTCTGAAAATGGCGCGGCGGCAGAGATTGAAGATTTTAACTGGATGGTCCGCAATGTGGGTTATTTGTATGTTTGATATTCCGGTCGGAACGAAAATACAGCAGAGAAAAGCGACGCGATTTCGCAATGTCTTGTTGGATCGCGGATTCGCAATGAAGCAATTTTCGGTTTATATCAAGGCCTGCCGCGACGCGTCTTCCGCGAAAAACGCCGCGCGGGATTTGCGGTGGGCGATACCGGAAGACAGCTCGGTCTCATTTCTGTATATCACCGACAAGCAGTATGTAACCTCGGATACATTTCTCGGCAAGAACAGCGTTGACAATGAGGAACTTGCCCGCGAGAAAAACGGACAATTGCTGATGTTTTAATGCCGAAAGCGGCGATTTTTTTTACAAAAAAATCCCCGGAACCCCGCAGGATTTCAAGGATTTTTCTGTTGATATATTACAAAAGATTGATTGAACGGTCAACTATAACTATCCGGACATCGGATGCCCGCTGATAGTGATATTACAAAAGATTGATTGAACGGTCAACTATAACTACAAAGCGCTCTGCAAGTTTATCATATTTATATTACAAAAGATTGATTGAACGGTCAACTATAACTTTATGAGGTCGCCTTTTTCTTGCATTGAGATATTACAAAAGATTGATTGAACGGTCAACTATAACCATACTGCGGCGGCAGAGTGGGCTGATGCGATATTACAAAAGATTGATTGAACGGTCAACTATAACAATAGGGGGCTTGTCAACTCTTTAATAGTGATATTACAAAAGATTGATTGAACGGTCAACTATAACTCGCGAACCCAGACACCCCCCACCACCTCGATATTACAAAAGATTGATTGAACGGTCAACTATAACGAAAAATCGTCGGGCCATTCGCGTTTCAGGATATTACAAAAGATTGATTGAACGGTCAACTATAACGGAAAAAGCCACCAGAACATTCTCGAACTCATATTACAAAAGATTGATTGAACGGTCAACTATAACATACGCGTCGTTTGTTCTCGGGCCGTGCGCATATTACAAAAGATTGATTGAACGGTCAACTATAACACATTGACCCCAAAGCACAAGTGCAAATTGATATTACAAAAGATTGATTGAACGGTCAACTATAACCACCTCGGCCAGCGCGGGGACGGTCAGGGTATATTACAAAAGATTGATTGAACGGTCAACTATAACTTACGGACGTAGACCCCACCCCTCACCTCGATATTACAAAAGATTGATTGAACGGTCAACTATAACACCACAGTCGACAACGGGGTCGATTAGCTCATATTACAAAAGATTGATTGAACGGTCAACTATAACAGGGTCGCGCCGTTGTGGACATCGACCCTTATATTACAAAAGATTGATTGAACGGTCAACTATAACTCGCGGACATCGACCCCACCCCTCACCTCGATATTACAAAAGATTGATTGAACGGTCAACTATAACGCGCGGAGCGCTCGGCCGTCAAAATGAACAATATT
>JAISGC010000031.1 GCA_031263295.1 Rickettsiales bacterium | reverse complement strand
TGACGGCGCGAGGACCGCGGAGCGGAAGGGCGCGTTGTGCCGGGCGTAGAACGCGCAGAGGCTCGCGCAATACGTGGCGCAGTCGGACGCGGCGTCCGCGCTCAGGAACGCCCACACGCCCGCGGCGGAGCTGCTAACGCCATTTATCTTCTGACCCATCATCCGACAATAGCAGTTTTTAGAGTTGGCCGCGTTCGTGTTCGCCGGGTCCTGGCCGTATGCGGTGGCCGGAGACGGCTGATAGCCGCCGTATCCGTATCCCGAATTGGCCTGGTTGTCGCTGCACAGCGCGATGCCCCAATACGCGTTCGCGCCCGTGCAGGCGGTCTTTACGACGGCCTCCGTCATTCCCAATTTTTTCGTTTTTTCATAATCCCATCCGCCGGTCCAACCGCCGGGCGTCTGGTCCGACGCGCAGTTCTGACCGACCGCCCACAAGTATCCGCCCGCGGACGCGCCGCCCCAAGTGCCGCTGGTAACTCCGGAGTTTCCGGTGTTATTCGTCCCGCCCCCGTGCACATAGCTGTTGTATATCGACGAGCCCCCGATGGTGCAGAGCTTTGCCGCGCGGGCTTCGCCCGCGCAGCAAAGAGAGAATAAGAGAATTAGAGAATTAGAGAATGCGGCGGTTCGTTCGCGCTTTCCCTTTATCTCAAAATCCATTCTCTTATTCTCTAATTCTCTTATTCTCTTTTTCATTTCTTTCTCCCTGTTTTTGTTTCGGGAGCCGGATGAAATAAAAATCTTGGTAATGGATTTCCTTGGGGTCGGGGGGGTAACAAATCACACAATAGGATGACTCCGCCGAGATTGCTCGTGGCGGCCCCCCGACCATAGCGGGGACACACCGGCCCGGAATGGGCCGGATCGGTCGCGGTCCGTTGAGACGCGACCAATTGCGCAAAAAAAAACGCGACCGCCCGGTCGCAATAATTTTTGCGCTGCGGATTACGACACATCGCTCAATCGCAATGGGCCGCTATTGTATGGGCTCGTTACAGCCCCGAGCAAGTTATCCCAACCGGCTCTGCTTTTGATAATATGAAAAATCGCTTTCTCGGTCAAGCGAATATTTTTTCCTGATCCGCATAATCAGTGTCGCAATTGTAGGGGATGTGCGCAAGAAGTATATGTTCCTAGGTTTTCGCGACGGGCATTCAGCGCGGTGTTCCCCTCCCTTGGAGGGGTGCCGCCCGATGGGCGGCGGGGTGGTGCTGAAAGCGGGCACTGCGCCCTCCTGCCCCCTTGTGGGGCGGGATAGATTTTCTTATCGAGCAAGCAAAGCTTGCGAGATTTAGAAAATCTTGGGTGGGGGTGAACCTTTATAAATACAGCACATACCCCCACCCAAGAGTTGCTAGGGATTTTTGCATAGCAAAAATCCAAGCAACTCTATCCCGCCCCACAAGGGGGCAGGAGGGAGCGCGCGGGAATGCTCTGCAAAATCTAATCCCTATCCCCTAATCCCTACTTCGTCCCCACCACCGCCGCTTTGCGGCGCAGCTGCTTCAATATCTGGTCCGCCTGGAACAGCGCCCGTTTGTATGCCGCATTCTGCTTTATTATGTCGTCGAGCTTGCCCCATTCCGCGGTCTTTTTCTTTTCGCATATCAGATATGCCCGGCCGCCGTCCAAAGGCGACCAGACAAAAGGCGCGAGCCCCGCCATCTTGTCCCTTATTTCGGGCGCCATTTCGTATTGGACAATCGTCATCTTCTGCGGCGCGCCGCCGAGACCCTTCGCCATTTTCACGGCCTCGGCGCAATCTTTCGGCGCCGTCAATTTGTCATAAGACGCCGCGGGCACATCGACCAGCCGGATGAATGTAATATCCAATGGCAGCCCCCGCTCGCGCTCCAAATCGGCGAGCCCCTGGGCTATATCTTTTTCGTCTATGACAATCGATGGCATAATCGTCCGGCCGATGACCATATTCCACGCTATCTCGGCCCGCGCCGCCAGCCGCGCCTGGTCCCCGGATTTTTTCGCCCGCGCCAAAGCCTCGCCGATTTCGCCGTCGGTCGGCTCTATCTTCCACTGCCTTGCGTATTCGATTTTGATTATGTCGTCGGTTATTTCCACAAGGGCCGCCGCGCGGTTGTTCAACGACGCGGGCATAATCTTGGTCCGCTCGGTAATATCGGCGTCCGTTATCGGCATACCATTCACATTCGCGACGATTTGCACCGCCGCGGCTTGCGATATAAACGCTAGAAATAAAATCAATGCTTTCATTTTGTTTTTTACCGACTAACGACTAGTGACTAACGACTAACAGATGTGCGCGCTTCGCGCGCCGATACTAGTCACTAGTCGTTAGTAGTTAGTCGTTAAATCATTTCCCCATCTTTATATTATACTTGAACTTCCACGCTTTTTGCCCGCGATAGTTCAGATCCGCGTTGCCGGTGTATATCGACGAGTTGTCGACAACATGCACCAGCCCCAGCTCATAGCACGGATGCCGGTAATACAATCCCGCCTCGTATTTCTGGAACATCTTCTCGGTCAGATTATAATATCCCCGGCCCTGCAAGGCAAACCTTTCCGTAAGGCCGACGCCGAAGCCCGCCGTTATCTCGGAAATATCCTGGCTGCGGACATAGGCTCCGTTTTGCGTCGCGAACTGAACCGCCCAGATATATCCCATGGTCAGATAGCTTGCATTCCCGATTTTCATCTCGGACTCCCAGTGCCGCGTCTTGGTCGTCCCGCGCAAAACCCGAACGCGGTTTGTGAAATCCAATGTCTCGGACGGACGCAACGACAGGCGCGCGACCACATCGGAGGGCCCGTCCGCATAATAGCCGCTGTTTATATCGGGCGGCGAGTTCGCGCTGATGTCGTATGTCTGGCCGACGAAGGCCTCGGCGCCCGCGCCCTCGGAATCGAACCCGGTCCAGGTTATTCCGTAATCCGCATAGGTTCCGTCCGCCCACAGGTCATAGCCCGAATAACGGTTGTTGCTGAACAAAGACGAATCGGAGAGAATCGCGCCGGTCGAATCTATGTTCAGAAAGTCCCTGCCCTCGGATTTGCCAAGCATAGTGACGCGCGCTTTGGGCGTTATTATCTGCATAATGTCGCCGCCGGTTTTGACGAACGGCATCTCCCAGTCTATGTATCCGCTGGGCAGAAGGCGCGACGCCTCGCCGACCGGGGCCGCGTCGATATTCTGATACTGATAAAAGTCCCCGCGGATATTGCCAGAAATCGTCCAGCGCGACCATGCCAAGTCAAACGGCGCGACCAATCGCGCCTCGCCCACCATCCGGTTTTCGGCGATTCTGTTTTCGGGATTCGCTATGCGGACCAGGTCGCCCGAAAAGCGCGCGAACAGATTGTCGCCGATTTCCTGCTGATACTTTCCATGCAATCGCGGCAGGATATTGGCGTTCGGAATGATGTATCCGGCGCGGCCGCTCTGACGCAGATCCTGGAAGATGTTCGCGCCCGCCGTTATGTATCCCTTCTCGGCGAAGACTTCCAATCGCGCGTTCGATTCAAGATACGACCGGTCGTTTCCGAATCCGTATTTGGGCAGATAGGAATCGTCCGAAGTGCGGTTGATGTTCAAGCGCAGGCGCATATTTTCGCCAAGGTCTATCCGGCCGCGGCTGAAAATATGCCACCGGTCCAATTCGTCCGCGGTCCGCGTGAACGAGCCGGTCGAGTCGAACTCGGCGTGCTCCAACAGCAGCCTGTGCTCGCCCATAAACATCGGGTTTTCCTTTTCAAGCATCACGGCGGTTATCGTCGCGTCGTGATTGTCGTCGAGGTATAGATAAAGCGGAATGTCTATGCGCGAACCCATATCGCTGGTGGTCCCGACCTGCGGCAAAAGAAGCCCCGTGCGCTTTTTGACGCTCGGGTCCGGCTGAGAAAACCATGGCAGATACAGCAGCGGCAGGCCGTAGACATCGAACCAAAAGTTCGTGAAATACATATTTTTTTCGACCGCGTCATGCGTCATATCCGTCGCGTGAATCGTCCAGGCGTCGCCGAAGCTATCGCATCCGTGGCAGGCCGTATAGCTGATATTCTCGGCCTCGGTCGCGTCTCCGTCCTTGTGCAAAGTCTCCGCGGTCATAAGCGTCCGCTCGCTCCACTCCAAGACTATATTGTTCCCGTCGGCGCCGGTCTTTGTCAGATACGCGTCGCGAAGCGTCATCTTCTGGCCGCCGGTCGAAGTGATAACCGCCCTGCCCTCGGTTTTAAGGTCTCCGGTTTTCGCGTTGTAAATTATCTTGTCCGCGTCGATGTCCTTATAATCAAGCGTCTCGGCCACGGCCGGCGCGACGAGAAAAAGCGCGCAAAAAATTATTTTCTTAAAATCCATAGCAGAACTATTACGGCCGCGACCTGCGCGCCGAGTATCAAATAAAATCCAGACAAAATCGCGACCGACGCCGTCGCCGACATAAAGGCGGTCTCCGCCGCCGCCATCGCCGCCGCGGCCATCGCCGCGGCCCAACTCGCGCGGCGGCGCAACATATTGGTTTTAAGCAACGCCGCCATCGCAATCAGCACGAACAAAAGATTCATAATCGGCGTCAGGAATCTGGTCGCGGCCTCGGAGACCAGTTTCGCCGCATTCTTTTTCGTCTGCTTGCTCAATTGCCCGAGCGATTTTATCAGCTCTCCGGTCGGGACCGCCCGCGCGCGAAGACCGCTTCCCTGCGTCTCGTCGCCAATGTCGAGGTCCATCTGCGCGGAATCGAATGTGCCGACAAGCTTGGAGCTCTTGCCCGAAAACTGCATCCCGCCGCGGCCCATCACTATGGCCAGGCCCTTTTCAAGGCTGACCAATTTGCCGACCTCGGAAGTTATATATCGCTCGTCCCGGCCGCGGCCGTCGCGCAGAATCAGCCCGGACATATCCTTGTTTTTCGCGGCCTCGACATAAATCACGACCTTGTCCGTCATCTGGGTGAACGCGCCCTCGCGGATTTTCATATGCCCCAATCCAAAGCGCAGGTTCCACTGCTCGCGGTTGAACGATTCCTGCGATTTCGGCACGACCCAAAGGTTCAGCGCGAAATGCGCGATCATAACGATAAAGCCGATTTTTATCGCGGGCCGCGCTATTTTCCAAGGGCCCAATCCCGACGCGCCGCAAATCGCAATCTCGCTCGATTCCAGCATTTTGTTATAGATAAACATAACGGTTATGAACAGCGAAAACGGCGCGATGATGCTGGCCAACAGCGGAATTGTATAGACCGACAGCTTCAAGAATCCGCCGACCTCGACCCCGTATCTGATTATCAGCTTCAACAGCAAAAGAATCTGAACCATCCACGCCAGGCCGCCCAGGACCAACCCGAAGCCCACGAAGCCCGTCCACACCTGATGCGAAAAATATCTGTTTAAGATTTTCATAAGTTTTTTCATTATAAACTTGCAATCTCAAAAAAACAATATTATAATCAACCGGTTCTTGAAAGATTTTAAGGGCGGGCCGAAAGGTCCGCTTCTTTAATAAAAGGAGTGAATAATGTCTATTCAAGCGATGCCGCGGCAAGATTTATTGTTGGGAATCCAGTCTATCGCGGCCGAAAAGCAGATTGACGAGGCCGTCGTATTCGACGCCTTGGAGCAGGCCATCGAGAAAATCGCGCATCAGAAATACGGCGAGGAGTGGAATCTCAAAGTCAATGTCGACCGCAGAAACGGCGCCATCATCGTCCGCCGCCTGTTCGAGGTGATTCCCGACGAAGGCAAATTAAAGCAGCCGGTGCTAGACCCGGAAACCGAGGAAGTCATCGAGCCCGGATACAATCCCTTCCAGCAATTGACGACGGATGAGGCGAAAAAATATTCCAAAGAGCCGAAAATCGGGGACTTCGTCGAAGACCAATTGCCCGAGCCGGACTTCGGCCGCATGGCGTTCCAAACCGTCAAGCAGGTTATGACCGGGCGCGTGCGCGATGCCGAGCGCGGCCGCCAGTTCGAGGAGTTCAAGGATGCAATCGGCGATATAGTTTCCGGCGTCGTCAAGCGCGCCGAATACGGCAATGTATTCATAGATATGAACGGCAAGGCCGAGGGATACATCCGCGGCAACGAGCTGATACCCGGCGAGCGCTTGCAAGTCGGCGACCGCGTCCGCGCGCTGATTCTGGATGTCGTGCGCTCCAACAGCCAGCCGCAGATTCTGCTGACCCGCACCCATCCGATGTTTATGGAGAGGCTGTTCTTCCAGGAAGTGCCGGAGATTTACGAAGGCCTGATTAAAATCCGCAGCGTCGCGCGCGCCCCCGGAAGCCATGCCAAAATCGCAGTGTCCACGGACGACCCGTCGATAGACCCGGTCGGTATGACCGTCGGCATCAAGGGCACCCGCATACAGCCCGTCATCAACGAATGCCACGGCGAGAAAATCGATGTGATACTTTATTCGGAAGACCCGGCGCCATATATCGTGAACGCCATCTCTCCGGCC
>JAISGC010000012.1 GCA_031263295.1 Rickettsiales bacterium | reverse complement strand
GAGAATAAGAGAATAAGAGAATAAGAGAATGGAGCGCGCAATATGCGTGCCGCTTTTATTTTATGCAAAAACCTTTTGACAAGTTCCATTCTCTTATTCTCTTATTCTCTTATTCTCTTTATCATCATTCAACACCGCCTCGCGCAATTTGCCATACGCCTTCTCTTCAATCTGCCGGACGCGCTCGCGCGAGATTCCGTATTTCGCGGATAGTTCTTCAAGCGTCGAAACCGGGTCGCGAAGTCGCCGCGCGATTAAAATCTCGCGCTCGCGCTCGGGCAAATCGGCCATATGCCGCTGCAACAATTCGCGGGCGCGCAGCGCATCCTCGCGCTGTTCCAGAATCTCGGGCGCGAGCTGCTGATGGTCGTCCTCGACAAAGTCGAGCATCTCGGCCTCGCCGTCGTCGTATTTCGCGGCGTTGAGCGACTGGTCGCGGTAATGCATCCGGTCGTTCATATTTTCGACCTCCGCCTCCGGGACTTCGAGCTTGCGCGCGATTTGCTTCACCTGGTCCGCGGACAGGCGCGTGTCGGCGATGCCGAGCGCGCGCTTTGCCCGCGCCAGATTGAAAAATACTTTTTTCTGCGCCGCGCCCGAGCCGATTTTGACCATTGACCAGTTGTTCAAGATAAGGTCATACATCTCGGCCTTTATCCAGAACCCGGCGTAGGTCGAGAAACGGAATCCCTTTTCGACATCGAACTTTTGGAGCGCCTGCATCAGGCCTATGTTTCCGCTCGCAATCAACTCGCCAATCGGAATGCCGTAATTTTTTAATTCGTATGCCATAGACACGACCAGCCGCAGATGCGACGAGACCAGTTTCTCGGCCGACAACTTGTCGTGTTTTTTGGCGAAAGACTTCGCGTATTTCTGCTCGTCCTCCTTGGACAGGATGGGGAGCCCCTGGACCATTTGGATATATCTGGCCATGCTGCCGTCGTCGCTTATCGCCGGTAAAAGTGTCTTTGTGCTTTTCATTTTGGGATGGGACTAGGATTAGGACTAGGACTAGGTGCGGCTTGTTATCGCGCTGCTGCGTTATAACGAGCCGCACCTAGTCCTAGTCCTAATCCTAGTCCCTACTTGCTTTCTTTTCACAATTATACTATAACTTTCCCAAAAGGATAGCGCAAATGGCGAAGAAAAATCAAAGAAAATCGGTGGAGCAGCATTCGGAAGACGCATTGTATCGCGAGGTCTGGGAAGAGGTCCGCGCGCAAAAGCTGGTGGACTGGGTGCGCAGGCACTGGAAAATCATAGCGGCGGCGGCGGTTTTGACAATCGCGATCGCGGCGGGCATCGTCGTAATTCGACAGGTCAGCCACGCGAACAAGATAGAGGTCGCGAACGATTTCGAGTCGGCCATGAATATGGACCCGAAACTTTCGCGCGAGGCGCTCAACCGCCTGGCCGGGAAGACATCGGGCGGGATGGGCGACTTGGCGCAGTTCCGCGCGTATCAATTGGCCATGGGCGCCAACGACCGCCCGGCGGCATTGGCCGCATTGGAGCGGCTGGCGGACAAGGGCGCGACGCGGGATTTTCGCGACCTCGCCGTGGTGCAGCTTGCCCTTATAAAAGGCGACGATATGACGGCCGCCGACTTTCAGAAATTGGTCTCGCCGATAATGACGGGCCGCAGCCCGTTCTATCACACGGGCCTGATGCTGGCGGCGGAAAAATATTTGTCCGAGGGGAAATCGGCGGACGCGCGCCCGTTGTTGCGTAAAATAATCGCCGACGAAGACGCCCCCGCCGCAATCGCCGCCCAAGCCGAATTACTTCTGAAATAAGATAGCAAAAGCGAACAATAGAGAATAAGAGAAATGCAAATGCTTCGCATTTGCAGAGAATAAGAGAATGGAACTTGTTAAACGGCTTTTGCTTAAAATTAAAGCGCAAACTTTACAACGCGCCACATTCTCTTATTCTCTTATTCTCTCTATCCGCCTGCTCCAAAACCGACCCGATATTACCCGGCACCCGAACCCCCGTCTTCGCCGAAGAGAAATTAAAGATTGAAAAAGGCGCGCCGGAAAACATCGGCGCGGACCTCGCGCCCGCGCCCTGCGAATATACAATCGACGGAGCGAATCAAATCTGGCGCGGCAAAGCGCGAATCTTCGCGGGCCTCGCCACAGATGCGGAAATCAAAACGCAAAAGCGCGTGGTATGCGGCCCGAACGCGGGCGGCGGCGGCGGCTCCGTCTATGCGGGCCTGTCGACGGGCGAAGTCGTAAAGGTCAACACGGCCACGCGCGAGCTCGAATGGACGGCGGATGTTTTCGCGGACCGGCTTCCGACGGGCGGAAATCCGTTTTTGGATATTGTGGCGGCGCCGGTCCTGAACGGGGGCTTCGTCTATGCGGGCGGTCTCGGCGGCGCCTTCTGCAAGATAAATGACAAGACTGGCAAAAAAGTCTGGTGCCTGCCGATTTCGGTCTCCGAAATCACCCGCAGCACGGAGAACTATAATTTTGTGAAAACAACCTCCGGCGAAGACTTCGCCATAGGGACTGACGGAAAGGCATATCAGGGATTAGGGACAGGGGCTAGGGGTTAGTGTGGCGTGCGATAGCAAGTTTCACTAACCCCTAGCCCCTGTCCCTAATCCCTAACTAAAATGATAAACTATCAATTGCTTT
>JAISGC010000008.1 GCA_031263295.1 Rickettsiales bacterium | reverse complement strand
CAATTTGCAATTGGTGTTTTTTATCAAAAAACACCCCACCGGGCTCTGGAATAATTCCCTGAAATCCGGTCTCGCAATCTGCGATAATTTCCCGTCAATCATTCTGCTTTTCCGGCGGGCGTCCGCGGCCCGGGAGTTTGGACTTGATTTTCTCGGACGCCTTGGCCAATGCCCCTTTGACCGCTTTCTTTTTATCAGTCAGGAACTCGTCCACATCATCGTTCGTTATGTCGAAATATTTCAGGTCTTTTTCGCCGCGGAAAACAATCGTCCGCCCGATGCGCGCCAGATTTGCGGCGTATTTTGCGGCGTGCCGGATTCCATACGACGCATATTTCGCGCGGACATCCTTTGGAATCGCCTTGAACACATCCATGAACGCGTTGTCCCCGATATGATTTTCCAGCGCCTTTTTTATCAGTTCCGGGTCGCGCCGGACATCGTCGCCGGTCATTTGTTTGTAATGCATCCCGGCGTATTTCCAATCGTCTCCCGACATAACCAGGCGGGCGGCCGCGATCGCCGCCTTTCCGGACAATTCGTTGGCCAAATCCGGACTCATATAAATCCGTTTGTTTTTTATATATTCCGCCGCGCGCGGCAATGCCGCCAGCGCCGCGTCCGCGTCCAGCCGCGCTATGAACCTGCCCAGAATCTTCGGCGCCGCGTCGTGAGACAGCGCGGGCGACATCGCTTCGTCCGTCTCGTCCGTTTCCAGACCGAGCGCGATTTTTTCGGCAAGGTAATTCCTGACGATTTCCTTCGCCGATTCGGTCAGCCTCCATTCTCTCAGGCTGATTTTCCCGTCTCGATCGGTTTCGACGAACTGGTTGAACATATGGCCCGGGTCCTTCGATTCTTCGGCCATGGCGCCGCGAAGGGCGCGAATCACGCCGTCCGCGTCCCGCGCATCCCAACGCAAGGTCGGGCATTCGCACAGCGCGCCGTATATTCCGTCGTGATTCGCCCGTCCCGACAGGATCGCGTCCTTTATCCGGGCGGCCGCCGCGGGCAGTTCCGCCGCCCGGAGCATAGCCGTCTCGTCGCGCAGAGCGGTGTTTTCGGCGACCGGCTCGGCCGCCAGCATTTGATCCAGCCGCGCCAGAATAGCCCGCCGGTTTTGCCTGGCGAACTCGTTCGCGGCCTTGGTCTTTGTTTTATGTTCGACCAATTCAATCAGCCGGTCGCGGCTTGCGTCCGCAAGTTCTTTTTTCGCGAGCTTCGCGACCGCCGCCGATATTTTTTCAGACTTGTCTATGTTTGGAGAAAGGAGTATTTCGATTGCGGAATAACCTTGCAGCGCGGAGACGATAAGCTCTTCGAGTCCGGCGTAGTCTTCGAAATGCGGGCTGCGCATCGCTTCGGACGCCCAATGGCGCGCGCTGCCGGGATCCTTCCGGAACATCTTGGCCGCGCCGTCCGGACGAGCCCGCGCGACGATTCCGAAATCGCGGGACGGAAGGTCGAACAGCTGGATGCGATAGCCGTATTTCTCGACATCGCCGAGCGCGCGGATTATCGGATCCATCAGCGCGAGCCGCTCCGCATTGCCGATTTGCCCAAGATTCCTCATATTTTTCATCAGGCTCACCGCATCGTTCGCGTCGTATCGCTCATTTCTGCTCATTTCTGAAAGCGCCGATATAACTTTGTCGATATTTTCCGACGCGAACGAAACCGAGGCCGCGTTGCCCGCGCCGAACAGCGTATTTATGTCGGAAACGGCCGCCTGTCCTTTTTCCAACGCCGCGAGCGCCCGGGTCCGCATCAGTTTCGCCAATTCCTGAAACTCGTCCGCGGCGGGGCGTCCGGCCGCCATTGCGTTGAAGGCCGTCCGCGGCTGGATTTCGGAATCGTTCAGCAGCTCCATCAGCCCGTCGTATTCGGCGCGCAATTCGTCCGGCTCCATCTCGCCCATTTTTGCTATCAGATCGTCGGCGCTGATATACTCGTCCGCAAGCGCGCGGCGGTAATCGCCCGGATTTTTAATCGACAGGAAATCATCCCGGATGCCTTCGGAGTAAAGGGAGCCGATCTGATCCGGGTCGGTCTGATAATACCCGTATGGTATTTCGCCCGGAATGTCGAACGCGCGATCGAACGCGTCGCGCACTATGCCGTGCAGATTGTCGAAGGATTTTCCATAGGACTGCGTCGATGTCTGGTAAATCGTCCGTCCGGTCTTTTCCTCGTGCAGCTGGTATGTCGCCATATTGAAGATGTTGTGCATCGGATCGTTCTTGCTGCGGCCATAACAGGCGATGACGCCCATCGCTATGTCGTCCTTTATCCTGTGCGCGTTCAGGACGCCCTTTCGCCCGAACATGCAATTCTGCCAGTCCTGATATGTGGACTGCGACGCGACGGCGAAAGGCGCCGCCGAGAACACCAGGTAATCGATGGAATCGAGGCGCCCGCGCCCGCCCGCCCCCGATTCCCGTTCAAGATACTCCGCATAGGGCTCGTATTTTCTCCGCAGGTCGGCGACCGCCTCCAAAAAGTGCAGGCCCGGTTTTTCCCCGTTGAATCCGTTGTTGCGCATTTCCGCGCACAGATGCGCCGCCAGAACCGGATTTTTCCGCAGCGCGCTGACCAGAAACTGGTTTCTGTAATGGCCCTTGCCTTTCATTTCCGCGCCGCGCTTTTTTTGCAGTTCGTTCATCAGCCGGACTATGTCGGCGGGGTTATGAACGCCGTCC
>JAISGC010000072.1 GCA_031263295.1 Rickettsiales bacterium | reverse complement strand
ATTGCCGCTGCAATGCTTGCGATTATGGAAAGCGAACTCGGCCGCGCCGGAGTCAAAAAAATATTTCTCGAAGTCGCGGCCGACAATGCGGCGGCAATCGCGCTCTATGAGCGCGCGGGCTTTGCCCGCATCGCCGTCCGTCCGAAATATTACAACGGCGCCGCCGACGCGGTTGTTATGTCGAAAAATCTCTTGCAATAATTTTCCGAAAAATATAGAATCAGAGGGAACCAAGTTGGGAAACTTGCGTTCGGGCTGTGAGAAGCCTTCATAATAGCGGCGGGAAATTAGCCCGTCGTATCCGAGCGTAAATTATTGCGGCCGTTCGGCCGCGTTTTTTATGCGCGCAATCCCCGTTTATGGTCGGGGGGCCGTATCGCGCAAGCCATACGGAATCATACTATTATGTGATTTCTCAACCCACCCGACCTCTTACAAATTTCCCGACGAAGCCGTGCCATCCGCGCGGTGTTCCCCTCCAACGGAGGGGAACACCGCGCGGATGGCATTGCCAAGAAAACAAAACAGGGAGAAAACAATGAAAAAGATTTTACTACTGCTCGCGCTTGCGCCGACGGCGGCCCCGGCCGCGAAGCTCTGCCGCATCGCAGATTTCAGATATGGCACAATCGCGCTGAACAATACCGCGCGATTGTGGGCGACGGGCGTCGGATGCAGCGCGGAGCAAACCACCGGAATGGGCGCGTGGGAGACTTATGTCCCAAGGGCGGAAAAAACTGGAACCGATGTCGCCGCTTTCTGCACGAGCCGCCGGGCCAGCGGGACATTCAAGTGCATTGCGGATGCTATGCCTTGGATTTACTCCGAGGCCATTGATGATCCGGCGAACGGAAAAATATGCATCTGCAATGTGAATCATCTAAACGGCGTGGATATAAATAATCCGAGCGCGCTATTTTATATGACATTCAAGGCCTACGGAGCATCGCAGTGCAATACTTTCTGCGGATACCACTGCGCCCGGTATTTCGACACGGGGATGGCAAGCGTGGTGTTTTGATTTTATCTTAAATCGGGAACGGCGATTGCAATCTCCGCAAACTTTTCCGGCGAAAGCTGCTCGGCGCGCTCGGTGCCGGTCAGGTTGAATTGCGACCAATCGATGTCGGGCAAAATCGCGCGAATCATTTTGCGGCGCTGGCCGAACAGGCGGGCGGTAAGTGTTTCGAGGCCTGTGGGCAGAACGGCCGCAGGCCGCGGCATAAGTTGAATGACGGCGCTTTGGACTTTGGGCGGCGGGGTGAAGGCCGTGTTCGGGACATTGAATAAAATCCGGGGCGCGGCGGTCAGTTGGGCCAGCACCGACAGGCGGCCATAGGCCTTTGTGCCGGGCTTGGCGACGATGCGTTCGGCGACCTCCTTCTGAAACATCAAAGTTAAAGAGTTTATTTTATCCAGTCGATGCAGCCAGTTTATTAAAAGTTCGGTGCCGACATTATAGGGAAGGTTTGCGCAGATGCTCCACTCGCCGCGTTCCATAGTCGGAACTTTGAGGGCGTCGCCGTAGATTACCGAAAGGCGGCCGTCCGATGCGGCGACGATTTGATCCAGAATTGGTTTCGTCGCGGGGTCTTTCTCGATTGCGACTACGCGCTTGGCGCCGCATTCGAGCAGGGCTCGCGTCAGACCGCCTGGACCGGGGCCGACTTCGAGCACGGACGCGTCGTCGATGCCGGGCACCGAGCGGGCGATTTTTCGCGTGATGTTCAGGTCGAACAGAAAGTTCTGGCCGAGCGATTTTTTCGGTTCTAGGCCCGCCGCGCGCATCATTTCCGAAATCGGCGGCAAAGATTCAAGTTTCTCATTCATATTGACATTGTCCAAAATTATCCCTATAATAGCAAGCGGACATTCGTCCGAATTATATTTCCATATTAAAGGTTTATGCAATGCATGTGAATGAACTGAAACAGAAAAATCCGCAGCAGCTGTTGAAGCTGGCCGAGGAAAAGAAAATCGACAACGCGTCGCAGTTGGATGTCAAGCAGCTCCGTTTCGCGATTCTGTCCGTAATCGCGGCCGACAAAAAGACGACGCTCGTCGGCGACGGCGTGCTTGAAAAGATGCAGGACGGATTCGGATTTTTGCGCGCGGCCGAGTCTAATTATTTGGCGGCGCCGGACGATTTGTATGTCTCGCCCGCGCTGATTAAAAAATACGCGCTCAAAACCGGGGACTATGTCGAGGGCGAGATTCAGGCGCCGCAGAATGATTCCGAGCGCTATTTCGCGCTTGAAACTATCGAGCGCGTCAACGGCGCCAAGCCCGAGCAGCTGCGCCATCGCGTGTCGTTCGACGACAAGACGCCGCTTTACCCGGACCGCATGATGAAGATGGAGACCGCGGAAGACAAAGAGAAGGGCAGGGCGTTGTCGGCCCGCACAATCGATCTTGTCTCGCCGACCGGCTTCGGTCAGCGGTCGCTGGTCGTCGCGCCGCCGCGCACCGGTAAAACAATAATGCTGCAAAATATCGCGCATTCGGTTGCCGAAAATTATCCCGACGCGCATCTGATAGTTCTGCTGATTGACAGATCGGAAGAGCGT
>JAISGC010000057.1 GCA_031263295.1 Rickettsiales bacterium | reverse complement strand
GAGAATAAGAGAATAAGAGAATAAGAGAATGGAGCGCGCAATATGCGTGCCGCTTTTATTTTATGCAAAAACCTTTTGACAAGTTCCATTCTCTTATTCTCTTATTCTCTTATTCTCTTCGGCGGCGGAGCCGCCGCCTATAAACTTCTCAAACTCTTCAAGCGACATCTCGTAAATCGGCTTGTTGGTCGGAGTGATGTCGGCGGCGCGGGCGGCCAATTCGCGGCGCAGGGCGTCCAGGTTTTTCGCGCCAGCCTTCTCGCCGTATGCGACGATAAGTTCAAGCAAGTCGGCGATAAAAAAGCGCCCGGCATAGTTGTCTATGTCGATGCCGCCCTTCTCGACGCAGACGGCGGACGCGATGGTTTTGACCGCGCCGTAAAATCCAACAAGACTCTCGAACCTTTCCATAGCGAACATTATAATAAAGTATGCGCCTGTCAGGCAACTGCTTTATTTTTTGCGGCGGCGGAAAAAATGTTATAATCGCAATCGTTGCAAAAGGCCGGGCGTATGATTGAGCGAAGAAAAACAAGACAGATTTTTGTCGGCGATGTGCCGGTCGGCGGCGGCGCCCCCATAACAATACAATCGATGACGAACGCCGCGCCCGACGATTTCGACGGAACGCTGCGCCAGATAAACGAATGCGCGGACGCGGGCGCCTCCATAATGCGCATATCCGTCCCGAACGAATCGGCCGCGGATGTCCTGCGCCGCATCGTTCCCAAATCGAAGGTTCCGATTGTCGCCGATATTCATTACGATTGGCGGATGGGGCTTCTGGCCGCGGACGCCGGGGCCGCATGCCTGCGCATAAACCCGTCGAATATCGGAAGCGCGGAGAATGTCCGCGAGGTCGTCGCGGCGGCGAAGGCGAACAAATGCTCGATACGGATAGGGGTCAACGCCGGATCTTTGGAAAAAGACCTGCTGGAAAAATACGGCGAGCCGTGCGGGGAGGCCATGGTCGAATCCGCATTGCTCCAATCGCGGGCGCTGGAAGACGCCGGGTTTTCGGATATAAAAATAAGCGTCAAGTCGTCCGACGCAAAAATGACGATAGAGGCCTATGAGAAATTGGCCGCGAAATGCGATTATCCCCTGCACCTCGGCGTGACGGAGGCCGGTGGCATTCTGGACGGCAGCATAAAAAACGCGATGGCGCTCGGGCATCTGCTTTGGAGCGGAATCGGCGACACGCTGCGCGTCTCCCTGTCGGGGGACCCGGTCGACGAGGCGCGCGCCGGAATAAAAATATTAAAGGCATACGGATTGTCGAGCCGCGGCCTGAACATCGTCTCGTGCCCGACCTGTTCGCGAAAATGCATAGATGTCATAAAAATCGCGAATATGCTTGAAGAAAAGTATAGAGACGAAACGCGCGCCGCATCCGTCGCGGTCATGGGCTGCGTCGTGAACAGACAGGAGGCGGGCCGCGTGGATGTCGGCGTCTACGGCGCGTCCGCGGAAGACAAAACCGGAATGCTCGTCGTCGGAGGGCGCGCTCCGGTTCCGATTCCGAACGACCGGATATTCGCCCGCCTGTGCGCCGAAATAGACAAGGTTCTTGCGAATGGAAATTAGAAAGACAAAAGTTATCGGATTTTGCGGCGGGGTCCGCCGGGCGATTAAAATGGCCGAGGATAATCCGGGCGCATATATCGCGGCGGGCGAGATAGTCCACAACCCGCACGAAACGGCGCGCCTGCTGCGGGACTTCGATGTCGGGCCGCTGGAAATCGACGCGATTCCAAACGGAGGGACTGCCCTGATACGGGCGCACGGCATAGGCGAGGCCGAACAGAAATCGATGGAGGCCCGCGGCATCAAAATAATCGACGCGACCTGCCCGAATGTGAAGCGCGTCCAGGATTTGGCGCGCGAGTTTTCCGAATCCGGACGCGCGGTGTTTTTGTTCGGCGAAACGAACCACCCGGAGGTGCTGGGAATCATAGGGCGGGCCGCGAATGTTTTCGCGTTCTCGTCGGTCGACCAATTGCGGGGCATCGCCCTGCCGGAACGCGTCGCGCTGATTTCGCAAACGACCAAGCCGATAAACGAGTTTCAAGAGGCGGAAAAGTTTTTGTCCGAGAAAATCAAGGATTTCCAAAGCGTCTGCACGATATGCCCGGCGACGCAAAACAACCAAAAGGCTGCGGCCGAATTGGCGAAATGGGCGGACATAATGATTGTGATCGGCGGAAAGAACTCATCGAACACCAAGGCGCTGGCGGCCGCCGCGGGGCCGTTCTGCCAAGATATTTTTCAGGTCGAAAACGCGGCCGAACTGCGGCCGGAATGGTTCGACGGGAAACAGCATTGCGCCATTGCGGCGGGCCTGTCCACACCGGATTACTCCATTGAAGAAGTCGAATCGGCGATTGCGCGTTTCCTGCCCCCATTTATGGGGGCGGGATAGATTTTCTTGGCGAGCAAGGGTCGCAAGACCCGCGAGCCTAGAAAATCTTGGGTGGGGGCGAAACTTGGGCTGGATAATTTTTTATGATATAATTCTGATGCTATGAAAAAACTACTGACCATTTTATGCCCGGCGGCGCTAGCCGCGCTGGCCGCCTGTTCGGGCTTCATCGAACCGAAGCCCGAAACAAAATACCTGCGCCAATTAAAAGACGAGCCCATCGGCTGCCAGTTTTTATACAAGCTCGAAGTGGACGCGCTCGTCTACGACAAGGACGACGCGATAGCATACCTTGAAAACCGCGTCGTGGACCAGGCGCGAAAAGGCAACGCATACTGGATAGTCTCGATGCGAACCAGCCCGCGCGAATGGAAGTTCTTCGGCGAGGACCGGTCTTATATCATAACGGCGAATGTCTACAACTGCCCGAACCACGCGAATATAATAACCAAAGGCGACATCGAAAAAACATCGGATTACCAGTTGTATGATTGGTGATTTATTCCAGAGCGCAATTCCCCTTCGCTGGCGAACACGCACTGGCCGCGCGCGTAGCGAACATACGGGGTAGTGGAAAACATGCTTTTAAAAGACTTACAATCATTTAAGAAATTCGCCGCCGACTTCGCAAAAAAGTTGCGCCCCAACTCGGTCGTCGCATTCAACGGAGACCTCGGCGCGGGCAAGACCGAGTTTTCGCGCGCAATCATCCAGTCCTTGGTTTCCAAGGACCAGAACATTCCGAGCCCCACATTCACAATCGTGCAAACCTATCCCGGAATATCCCACTTCGACCTATACCGAGTAAAGTCTGCGGCCGAACTCGAAGAGATAGGCCTCTTCGACGCAATCGGCCACGACATAGTTTTAATCGAATGGCCGGAACTCGCCCTGCCCTTCCTGCCCAAAGACACGATTTTCATAAACATAACCGCAGACGGAACCGCCCGTGAAATAACTATCGAATCATTACACGGCCACCATAAACAAGAATAAATTGCTTCTGCTGTCTGCACCGCAGGCCATCGCGCATTTTGCGGCGCAGGCCGCCGCATCTGTGAACGGGTCATTATTTCCTCCGGTATACCAGCCCAAAATCCATCTGCCCTCAATCGGCCAAGTCATTCTGCAATGGCAGTATTTTCCAACCTCGTTTTCATTCGCCGGCCCATATGTCGTGTATCCTTTCTCGGCGCACCATCCGACGCCCGACATCTTTCGCGTCGCGCAAAGCTGGTCCGCGCCGCCGCTTTTTTCGGTATCGCCGCAGCCTATCCCGTTCGCCCATATTTTTGCGGACGCATTGTATGCGTATGTCATCCCCGAGTTATCCAGCCTGCACATCTTCGCGCTCTCCGCTCCTTGTGCTGAAAGGACCAGAGCGATTCCGGCAAATAATTTTCTCATATTTTTCTCCCTGTTTTTGTTTTCTTGGCGATGCCTTCAAGCGGGTGTTCCCCTCCTTTGGAGGGGTGCCGCCGAAGGCGGCCACGCACTGGTGGCGATAACGCGCTGTGCCTGTCTTCATCACCACCCCGTCATTTTGCTACGACACTTCGTGACTTCGCAAAATGCCACCCCTCCAAAGGAGGGGAACACCCGCCGGAAGGCTCGGCCTATATCGAAAAACCTGATAGGTCGGGTGGGATCGAAAATCATACTAATGAATGATTCCGTTCGGATTGCTCGCGAACGGCCCCCCGACCATAAAACGGGGACCGGCGACAGACCCGGAGGGTCCGGCCGACGGCATAAAAAACGCGGCCATCGCCGCAGGCACCGGGTATTTCAACCGGGCGTTTTTTATGCGCGGATTACGACGCGAGAACGCGCCGCACTAGTAAAGGCTTTCGATAGCCCCGACCCAAGTTTCCCAACTTGGTTCCCGGCCATTATAAGCGTTCCGCATTTTTTTGCAAAGAAGAAAATATCGGGCGCGCGGGGCCGCGGTCCCCCCGGCAAGCATCACGGGCAATGGCTCAGCTTCTTCGACTTCGGAACGAAGGCCGCCCCTTCCTTCGCGGCGATATTCAGATTGCGGTCATAGCAATATATTGGAAAACCGCTGCTGCTCAGCTTGTTGTTTCCAAAACTTTTTCTATCGCATTTCCCGCTGTCGCCCGAAGCCGCAAAAATAGACCCAAAGCCTATATTTCCGTCGGTTTTCATGGTATGCGTATTTCCTTCCGCCACCAGTATCGAAGTATCTTCGCCATAGCAATACTTGGACGCTCCCGTGACCGACGGATCCCCGAAAGTTCCGGCATTGCATTTGAACGAATCCCCCGCCTTGAATCTCTTTGTGAATACAACTCCGAAATAATACTGCTTTACCGCAGCGGCGCATTTCGGGTCCGGCGCGGCGGCGACGGCCGCCGCCGCCGGGGCTGGCGCGGGCGCCGGAGCGGGAGCCGCCGCCGCGACAACGGGCGAAGCCGGACACGCCGGTGTCGGCGGACACACCGGCGTCGCCGGGCAAGCCGGGGCCGCGGGACACGCCGGTGCGGGCGGCGCGGCCTGCGCCGGAACTGCGGCGACCGCGGCCGCAACCTTCGCATCGCATTGCGCCGCGGTCAAATTATCCGCCCTCGCGCCGTCGAGTTCTTTTTGCAAACCGGCCAGCTTTGCATCGCGATCGCTAATACCGGATTTCGCCTCCGCCAGCTGCGCGTTCAATGCGGCGACATCGGGAAACGCGCAGTCCGGAACGGAAATCTCGCGATTGATGCAGACCCTGGCGCAATTGGCGAATACCGACGCGGCAATATCCGCGGCCCGCGCGGCGGACGCGACGACAAACGAAAACAGCGCAAAAAATATTCTCATCTCAAACTCCTTTGTATGGCCGCCGCAAACGGCGGTCCGCCACCCGAAGCGGCGCATCCGCGAAGGGTGGTTGGAGGTTCATTACAATCTTTGAGAATTGTGCCGCTTATTCAATATATTCATCGGCCCTCCAACCGGAGTTGGAGATAATTTTCGTCCCTTCGGACGCTCAAAAGAGGGTAATGACACCCCGCCGCGCGAATCTGGCGCGGCAGCGAAATTATAAATTATTCAGATTTTTATGTAAAGGGGGAAATATCAATTCATAATTCATAATTCATAATGCATAATTCATAATTTGTTGCTTGCCGTCGCGCTCCCTCCTGCCCCGCGGACCCGCAGGGTCCAGCGGGGCGGGAAAGTTTTTCTTATCGAGCGGGCAAAGCCCGCGAGATTTAGAAAAACTTGGGTGGGGAAAATTATGAATTGTGAATTATGAATTATGAATTAGTTCCGCGACCGCGGACGGGAAATCCGGCGCGTTGCGCAGAAAGCTTCCGCTGACGACCGCATCCGCGCCCGCTTCCCGGCAGAGTTTCGCGGTCTCGGGATTTATCCCGCCGTCGGCGATTATCTCGTAATCGAACCTATATCGCGTCCGCGTGTTTTTCAGCGCGCGTATGCGCGCCAGCGCCGCCTCCCCGAACGCCTGTCCGCTCGGGCCGGGCGCGACCGCGAGCACGATTATCTCGTCCGCCATCGCGAGCATCAGCCTCGGCAATTTTTTGATGTCGAAGTCCGGCGAAATCGCAAATCCGGCCCGCCTGCCCGCCCGCTTTATTTTCGTCATCGCGGCCTCGGCGTTCCGCGTCCCCGCCTGGACGATAATAGTATCCGCGCCGATTTTCATAACGACCTGCGCCCACGAAGCCGGGTCGTCGACCATCAGATGAACCTGCATCCCGCCCCTCCACAACGCGCGGATTTTTTTCAATTCCGGCACCCCGCCCGAAACGGCCGCGGTATAGAAGCCGTCCTGCACATCGATGTGCAGCCGCTTTATTCCGGCGTTCTGAAACATCTTATAAACCCATCCGTTGTTTATGTCCCAGTTCAGAACGCTCGGCAGAACGGCCGCGGCCTGCGGCCGACGCCCGCGGCGCGGTGCCCGCCGCGGAGCGGCGCCGCCTGCGGCAGTCGCAGACCGCGGTTCGGCGGAACCCGCGCCGCGGAGCGCCAAAGATCCGGCCGCCGCGAACCCATCCAATATCGTAATATTCTCCAATCCTTTGTTTTCAAGGATCAGAGACTTTATATGCTCCGCGTTTCCGCCCGCGCCGGATATGAAAATCGCGGCGCCCGGCGCGGCGGCTCTCTCCAAAATAATATCGACCGCATCGCCCATCGCCGCGGCCCATTCGTCCCAGACATCCTGGCGCGTGATATTTTCGGCCGCGGCGACATAGCGGTCCGAGCCCATGGGCTCGTCCTCCAAAACGGCCAGCCGGATTTTCTCGTCGGTCGAAAAGACAGGCGCCGCGACATCGAACCGCTTGGTCAGGCCGCGGTCGGTCATAACCCCGGCCTTTATAAAGGATGCGCCGAAGTCTATGAAAATCTCCGTCCGCTTTTTCTGGTGATAGCGCAGCCCCAATAAATAAATCGGGTCATAGAATCCGACTGGCCGGATGGAGGCCGACATCAATGCGCGCTTGATTTCTGACACGCGGGCGCCGTCGACGAAAAGCATATTGAACCGGACCGAAAGGACTCGCCCGAAGGCGGGCCGCCCCGGCGCCATCTCGCCATCGGCCGCATCCGCCGCGCCCGAAAATTGCAGCGGTATAAGATGCAGGACCATGCCCGGATTGCCGCGGACCTCGGCCGAATTGCAGATTGCATTGAACGCGTCCGTCTCGGTTATTTCGCGAACGCGCGGAAAGGCGACGCCGTTTTTGGCGACAACCGATTCGACCGCCCCGAGGTTGCCGGTTATCGCCGCATCCCGGAACTTCACGCCGAGCTCCCTTTCGACCGCGTCGGCGGCGTTCATGATATTTTCGGCGATCGCGCCCCCGGACGCGGCGAAGGAAAAATGCCGCGCCCGCCCGTCCTTGACGGCGGCGCCGAACGCGCGGACCACGCCGGTCCCGATGTCGAGCGCAAGAAATGTCTGTTTATTGTCGAACAATGCTTCTAATAAAGAATAAAGAATAAAGAATAAAGAATAAATATGCACGGGCGACAAGTTATGACGCAACAATATGCGCTCTGCCTGCAAACGCGCCGCTATTTATTCTTTATTCTTTATTCTTTATTCTTTATTCTCCTATTTGACCAGCATCCGCTCCGGGTCCCGAAGATCCAGGACGGAAAACTTTTTGCCCAGAATGCCGGACGATTCAATCTTCGCGATGGCGGCGGCGGCGTTGCGATCGGGCAGCATCACCCTGGCCCTGTCGAATAAAATCGCATTCCAGCGCCGACCCTCCACCCATTCCAAAAAGTCCGCCTTCGCGAAAAACCGCGGCGCGGCCGCGACCGATTTTATTATGCCCAAAACATCCGCGGGCACCGCGCCCTTGAAAACCACGCTCTGCGGCCGGGCCGCGAAAGGCGCGTCCAAATGGGCGCCGTTTTCAAGCAGCGGATAGTATTTCTCGCCGTCGGTCCAGACCGCGATGGTCTTCTTGTGCCGGATGGTTATGACGGCGGTCCCGTTCATATCGTTCCTGACCGAGACGAATCTGACGCCGGAAAAGTTATCGGCGACGATGCGCGGCAAATCCGGGTTGCCGACATTCGCGGAAACGAAAGCGCGGAGATTTTCGCCGACCGGCCCGTCGGAAATTATCCGCGCCCTGGACGCGGTCGAATCGGACGCGGCGAATTTGACCGCCGCATAAACCAGCGCGGCGAGCGTCAGAAACAAATAGAGCAAAGACCTTTTCATAGTGTGATTATATCATAAAAAGTTTGAGTTCGAGTGTGAGTTTGAGTTGAGCTTATAATCGCGTTTGCATTTAATGGGCAGCGCCACTCAAACTCCCACTCGCACTCGCACTAATTTTTTCAACTTCGCGACAATCTTGTCCATATCGAATTGGGCGGCGCGAACGACATTTTCCTTCTCGAAGCGCTCGCGCTCTTTGGCGGGCATATCGAGCAAGGCGAAGGCGGCGGCCGCGAAATCGTCTTTCACCGCGACATTCGGGGCGATTTTGGATTTCTTCCATGCAGTCATGCGGCCCATGGCGAGCGCGGCGATTTTGTAAAACTTCGCGGAATCGGAAAAAGACATAACGGCGAAGCTCGCGCGCATCAGCGTCGGCAGGTCCGGCTCGTTGCCGAGGTATATTATCCGCGGCTCGTCTTCGAGGCGCCGGGATATGCGCCGCGCCTGCTTTTTGGTCAAGGCGCCGTAAAGAGCAATCACAAAGTCGTTTCTCTCTGATCCTTCCAAACCAAGGATCAGAGCGCGAATGCTCTTTTCGTCCGGGTCGGTCGCGATTATCATTTTCTGATGCGGCGCGATGTTGTATTTGCCCAAGAGCATGGTCTGGCGGTTTCCAGAAACGGCGCCCGGATTCCAGACGGAAAGGTCTATGCCGACGCCCCCGTTGTATCCGGAGGCGGGGATTCCGGCCCGCTCGGCCAGGCGCGCCGCGGGCTTGTCGAAGGCGATGGCCGAACCGAAGCCGCGGATTTTATTTTTTCCGAACAGATGCCCGAACGCGCGGCGAAGCCGTATCTCCGGCCCGTCGAAAAACTGGCTGTTTTTGTTTTCCGGCGCGGCGATCGCGACGGGCGTCCCGCTGCGCGCGATTTTTTTCGCCAGAATTATCAACTGCCGCGAAAGGTCGGATGTTATAAAGAGCATTTTATTTTTCATTTTTATCACATTATTATAAAAGGGATTGCCTTATTTCCGGCACTGCGCCAGAGTAGGCCCGCGGGGGCCTCCCCGCCGGCTTCGCGCCTCATTCGGCGCGGAGGAGATAGCCTTTCTTGAACATGCATTTTCTGTATGCGCCCGTGGACTTGCTGGTTGTGCCGGGCGGGGCGGACATCAGGAATCGCTGGGGGATGTCGCGATTTTCGTTGGATTGGAATGTGACCCAAAGGCCCTCCCAGTCGGGCATCTGGCCGCCGGCATTCGGCATCAGAAGCTTGGCTACGCGGGAGCGGGGCATATGGGACGGCTTGTCGACGCCGAGGCAGTATTTGTGATCTTTGACGAACTGCTCGTTGGTGGCCATATCGTTTTCCCAGTTTAGAATCGTCGCATTGTCGATATTGCCCGAGTTGGGGCTGCTGCACGCGGTAAGAGAGAATAAGAGAATAAGAGAATAAGAGAATGGAGCCTGCGATAACCGCAGTGCTTTAATTTTTAACAAAAACCTTTTAACAAGTTCCATTCTCTTATTCTCTTATTCTCTTATTCTCTGAAATTATATCATAATTCTCCGGGTCGGCGAAAAGTTTCCGAAGAACGATATTGTTCATAGCGTGCGAGCCCTTGTATGATTCAAGCTTTCCGACTATGCGGAAGCCCGATGTGTAAAGGTCGCCGACCGCGTCTATGATTTTGTGCCGGACGAACTCGTCGGGATAAAACAGCCCGTTCAGCGCGACGACCTCGTTTTCGCCGCGCGCCTTCAACGCGCTTTTTTTTATGCCTTTCCCGATTCCGATTTTATGCAGCCGCTCCAAATCGCCGATTGTGCCGAGCGCTATGACATTCGTCTCGTCGACGCCGCGGCCCATTCCATGCGCCTTCAACCATTCCCATTCCCCGGCCTTTCCGAAGGTCCGGGACCGGGCGATATTTTTCGCAAAATCGGCGGCCGATTTCGCGAAGTCGTCGTAATCGAAAACAAAGCCGAACGATTGGTCGCCGATAATCCTCTCCTTATATATAAGGCGCGCAGCGACCTCCAACTTGCGCCCGCGGACCGGCGACAACCCGACCCATCCGTCCAGTTTTCGCCCCTTAAAAAACCCGGCTGTTTTGGATAAAAACCTCAAAAGGACCGGCATTTTTTTCATCGATTCAGACTGCCTGGCAATGACGGGCTTTTTTATAACAAGGTATGGCGCCCGGCTTTTTTCCGCAATTGGTTTTAATAATTTTATCAGCTCCGCGGCCGAGCCGTCCAGAATCGGCGTCTCGGAATTATCGATTTTTATCTCGCAGTCGGCGACGCCCGAAACGAAAAGCGCCGCCATCAGATGCTCGATGGTCTGGACTTCGTTCGGCGCGGTCCCGATGGTGGTGTTCCTCAACATGGCATTTCCGACATTGTCGAATCTCGCCGGAATGCGAACGCCGTCACGGACAAAAACTATGCCGCCGGATTTGGTCGGCGTTATTTCCATAACGGATTTTTTTCCGCTGTGAACACCTACGCCGGATATTTTTATAGTTTTCATATTCGGACTCCTGTAATGTCCGCGGCGACTCGCCGTTCCAACCACAGATAAAAGTTCGGCTGCAATCCGACCCTGACCGGAACGAACCGGACTTTCGCGCGAATGTTCGACGGCAGGCGGACCCAGTTTTTCTCGTCGGTTATCAGCCGCGCCTCGAAAGCCTTGGCCGCGCGGAAAAGTTTTATTATGTCGTTTTTGTTATAGACGCGGCCCGCAGGAAAGCGGATTTTATCCACCAGGCGGACGCTTAAAATGCCCCCGAGCGCGCCGAATAGTTCCGGCCCGTCGCCGAAGGCGGCGTATTTCCCGAACAGGCCGTCCGTGTCGAAATCTTTCCTGACAAAAAACACTGGCTTTTTCTTTCTCTTCGCAATCCGCAGGATCCGCGCAGAGCCTGCGCCGGGCGTCCCGGCCAGCAGAACCGCGTCGGCCGACTTTACGGCCGAAACGATGCCGCGCCTCAACGGACCGGCCGGCCAAAACAGCCCGTTCCCGGCCGCCGACGCCCCGTCGAATAATAATATCCGGACCGCGTTTTTCACCGGAACGGGGCCCGCCGCGACAACCGCCGAAACCTTCTGATCCTTTATTTCCAAGGATTGGACGGATTCGGACTTGTTCCCGACCCAGACTTCCAGGCCGGATTTGGCAATCATTTTCGCCTCCGCGCCTATTTCGGAAACCGGATCGTTTTCGCGCGCAATGCGCCCCCGACCATATCCGCCCAGAACGACCGCGGCGTTCATATATTTTGCAATCTCGCGGATGATTTCGGTCCGGCCCGCGTCGAAGCCGGTTATATTTTCAATCGAAATGATTTTTAATTTAGAGTTCCGGCGGCGGCGAAAGCGCCATCCAAAAATCCGCACCATAAAACCAACCGGCATCAGCGCCAGCGCAAGAATATTCAACCGATTAAACCAAATCGCATTTTTCATCTATTATTTTGCCGCCTGCGGCTCTATCGGCGGCAGCCCGACCTCTCTGTCCAGATTCTGCTGCTGCTCCACCATTATTTTTTCGAGCTTGTCGTGAAGTTCGGTCATCTCGCCCGGATTTTTTCTGTCGAAATAAACCGGCGCCCCGACCGAGACTATGATTTTGCCGAAGAACTTGGCGATAAGATACCTGTCCCATCGATGCTGGAACCACGGCTTGGTCGTGGTGTAGCAGACCGGGATTATCGGCGCGCCCGACATTTTCGCGAAATAAAGGCATCCGTCGTTCAGACGCATCCGCGGGCCGCGCGGCCCGTCCGGGGAAAGCGTCACCAGGTTGCCCGATTGCAGGACGCGAACGCCTTTGCGCAGAACATTCACCCCGCCCTTTTTCGTGCTGCCCGATATGGATTTCAGCCCGGCCAGCCGCTGCAATTTCGCCATAATTTTGCCGTCGCGGGAACGGGCGGTTATGACCGATCCGCGGAGCCTGTATTTTCGGACGATGGGCACCATCATCATGGAGCGCCCGTGCCAGACGACCCAAATGGCGGGCCGCCCGGAAAACTCCCGGAAGATATAATCGTTTCGGACTTCCTTTTTGTTCAGCAGCCAGACCAGCTTTATGCCGAAATAAAAGACCGCGGCGGTCAGCCACTGCATAACCGCATTCCCGAAAACAAAGTCAATAATGGCGTCTTTCGTCTTTTTTAACATGATGGGGTAATTTTAGCAATAAATCGTAAGATTATCAAGATGCGCGAATATATAAAAAATAAGCGTGCCATTTCTCAAAAGAGAAAGACACGCAGTGTCTGGTTGCGAGAATTGGATTTGAACCAATGACCTTCAGGTTATGAGCCTGACGAGCTACCGGGCTGCTCTATCTCGCGATTGCCGCATTATTATATATGAATAACCGGAATTGTCAATATAATCAAATTGGTCCGATGCCGGGCCGGGCGTTATTTTTCTTTAATCAAAAAATCAATCTATTTAATTGTTATTATTAGTGTTGTTAAATCTGGGCCCGATGCCGGGCCGGGCATTATTTTTATCTAATCAAAAAAATCAATCTATTTAATTGTTATTATTATTAGTGTTGTTAAATATGTTAAAAATAATAATTTATTTATTTTAACAAGTTTCTAACAAAAATAACTGGCATTTCAGCCATTTAATATAGATTGTTAAAAACAAGTCGCAATAATAAACATAACAATAAGCGGCGGATTGTTCCGATTTTCAACAGATATTATTTATCGTTTCAGATTATTGTTAGAAAATGTTAAAATGAGGATGGATGGAGAGATGAAAATACCAGTGTTAAAGGCTTTGGCGAATCCGGCGCGGATATTTTTCGTGCCGTTTAACCTTGCGGTGTTTAATTTCGTTATGCAGCTGTTTGTCTTTGTCGCGATATTCGCCGCGGTTTTTGTGATTTCGGGCGAGGGGGTAAATCCGCTGTATTTTCTGCTTTCTGTTATGGCGACCCATTCGATTCTGGCGGTTTGGTCCAAAAAGGAGCCGTTTTTATTGCAGATATGGATGTCGCGCCTGGCGTTATGGAGAAAGAAAATACCCAATATATTGAACGCTTAAATAATTATGGAACAATTTTTTGACTTTTTCACGAAAAACGATTTGTCTATGACGGCGGGATTGTTCGCCGGGCTCGGCCTGCTTGTTTTTCTGGTGCTGCTGTTTTATCTGCCCGTGCTCGGCCGGGTATTTTTTCCGATATTCGGATACAAGAGATATTCTGATTATCTGCCGTTCGATTCCATATTGCCTGATAACGCCTCGGTCCGGTTAAAGGATGGGTCCGTCGCGCGCGCTTTTTCTATTACCGGCGTCCAGAACGGAATGCTGGACGAGGCGGGCAAAGAGCGCTTGTTCGAGCAGAAAAAGATGCTGTTCAACCAGATACGGGACGACGCGATTCTGCGCTTTTTCACAATCCGCACCCGATCCCCGCAGAATTACGATTACGAGTTCGACCAGAATATCCTGCAAAGGATATACAACCGCTGGCGGCGCCAGGGCCTGAAAATATTCGAGAACAGAAATTATCTTGTTCTGACCGCGGCGGGCGCCGACGCGTTGGAGAAAATCGACAACCATACGAATATGATTCTGTCGGTCTTGTCGGCGTTCGGAATCAAATTGCTCCACCATAACGAGCCGGACAATATCGCCGCGCTTTACGCGAAAATACTTTCACCGATTTCGGCGCCGAACCTTTCGCGCGCGGACGAGAATATGGGATCCTTGGTCTCGACCGACAATGTTGACTTTATGCCGGACGGATTCATAAGGTATAACTTCGGCGGCGCGGAGAAATACGCGCGGATGGTTTCGTTCAAGTTCGCCCCGGACTTTATGGATGCGGATTTTTTCGAGAATATCGCGGGCGTCCAGAGCGAGATGATAATAATGTCGGCCTTGTCCGTGCATAATGCGAACAATATGGAAAAGCTTTTGCGCCGGAAAAAATCGTCCGAGACATCGAACCAGAACAGCAAAGAGATTGTGGAGCAGCAGATAGACGCGGCCTATATGCAGGTGGACGAGAACATATCGGGCAACCAGGTCTTCGCGAACTTTTACCCGTCGTTCCAAGTGCTGGGCGAAACCGCGGAGGCTGTCGATGCGGCGGTCGCGGAAATGAAGAAAATCGCGGCCGAGTTCGGCGTCGCGGCGGTGGTCGAAAGCATAGCGGCCAAATCCGCGTTCTTTGCGGCGATGCCGGGATTCAACGATTTTCCGCGCGGATTCAATCTGCTGTCGGCGGCCGCGGCGGCGACCATTCCAATGAATAATGTGCCGTCCGGAACCGAGAACTCGGACTGGGGCCCCGGCCCGATTGCGGTTTTCCCGACCAGCAGCGGCACGCCGTATAGATTCCAGTTCCATGTCTCGGACGCCCCGGGTGCGGTCGGACACACCTTGGTCATAGGACCGACCGGCGGCGGAAAAACGACGCTGTTTTCATTTTTGATAGCGCAGTCTTTGCGGCATCCGAAATTAAAGGCTTTCTTTTTCGACAGGAACCGCGGCGCCGAGATATTTACGCTTGCGGCGGGCGGCAAATACATAGGCCTTGAAAATAAATCCGAGAACGCGGAGAAAATATCTGGCGGATTCAACGCGCGCCTGAATCCGTTGAAAATGGACGACACGGAATCTAACCGGGCGTTCCTGCGAAGATGGCTCGGAATGCACGCGTACACCAACTCGCCGGACGACTTGGACGAAATAGCGCGCGCGGTTTCGGTGGTGTTCGATTACTTGCCGGATAAAGAAAAACTCTTGAAAAATCTCCACATAGCCTGCTTCTCGTCGGGCGGCAATGTCCGCGGCGCCTTGAAAAAATGGATAGACCCGCTCCAATACGGCGGCGTGTTCAACGAAACCGAAGATACTCTCGACCTGTTTTCGCGGCTGACCACATTCGACTTTACCGATGTTTTGGCGGACCCTGTGCTCGCGCCCGCGGTTATCTCATACATACTGCATCGGATAAACTCGATAACGGTTTCGGGCGGAAATCCGGCCTTGATAATGATAGACGAAACCGCGCCGATGCTGGAAAATAAGATGTTCCGGGATAATTTTATCACGGGATTGCAGGAGGGCCGCAAGAATCGCCAGGCGTTTATGGCCGCCTTCCAGCGCGCGAATGTCCTGGACAAACTCGGAATGGGCGATGTGGTGCGCGGCCAGGCGCAGACGATAATGTTCTTCCGCAATCCCGCGGCGACCAGCGACGATTACAGCTATTGGAAACTGAACCCGACGGAAATGGCGTTTATAAGGGGCCAGGCCTATCCGAACCTCAAACGGGCGATTTTGATTTCGCGGCCGATAACCGGGGAGTCGGTCATATTGAACACCGAATTGGGCGGGCTCGGAAACCTGTTGAAATTATTCGAGAGCGGCCGTCCCTCGGTCCTCTTGGCCGAAGACCTTTACAAGCAGTTCGGAAACGACTTCGTCGAGCATTACCTGCGGCAGGTCGAGGATCGGGAATAATGTGCAAAGTGCAAATTGCAAAGTTCAATGACGGCTTGTTAAAACGCCTGCGCGCATTCGGCAGGCTTACATTGAACTTTGCAATTTGCACTTTGCTAATTCAGCCGGCTTTCGCCGACGAATGCTCCCGCTATAAATCCGTCCCGTCCTTGCAAATCAAGGAGCCGAGCGTTTCGGTCGCGGTTTTCCCGTCCGAGGTCGACATAGGCCTTCTGCACGGCAAGGTTGTGGCGAACCTCTCCGAGGAATACGAGATAGATTTTGCGGCTCGGCCTGCCACCCGAAGCCATCCTTCGGATGGCGAAGGCCCGGACGCGGGCGGCGGGTGGTGCGTGTTTCCAGAAAAAATAACCGCGACCATCGGCTTTTCGGATTTCTCCGTTTTCATCGACCGGCGCTACAAAGAAGAATCCTGCGAGTGGCTCGCGATTGCGGCTCACGAGGACGAGCACATAGCGGCGCATTTGACGGCCGTCCGCGAAAACCGCGCGGACATAGAAAAATCGCTTGCGGCCGCCGCGGCGCAGATACTGCCAGTTTTCGTCGAAAGCGAATCCGGCATCCCCGCCGCCATGGACGGAATCGAAAAGCAGTTGTCGACCGGGCCGCAGATGCGCCTTATTCGCCAGAAATTGGCCGCGGAGCAGGCCGTCGCGGATAAAAAAATCGACCTGTCCGACCGCGGCGCAAGAATCGCCGAATGCACCGGCGTGCCGCCGGCGTCGTTCCCTTCCGCCGTGCAAAAAATAACGAAGTAGCCCGGCCCGCCGGTCATTGGCTGGTTCGGGCCAATAAATAATTTGCATTTGCGCGCTTTCTGGGATAATATTGCCGGACAAGCGAGGTAATTATGAAGATTTTGAGTTCATTGAAGGGCTGGAAAAAGCGCGGCGACCTGAAACAGATTCGCCGCGGCAAGCAGATTATTCTGGTCGATCCCGCCAAGCCGAAGTTCAAGGCCAAGCAGGGATACAAAAAGAAATAGGCGCCGTCTGGCACTGCCTGGTGGGGTGTGTTTCGATGAAACACACCTTTTTTATTTTCGATGGGTCCAGAGGACCCGGAGAAAATAAAAAATATTGAAACATTTCTTCCAATATAGTATAAGTCAGAAATGCAGCAGAAGAAGAGCTTTTTGTCCGCCTCCGTTTCCATAGTATCGGTTGTAATCGCGGTCATAGTCATTCTCATAGACAAGCCCGATTACCGCTTTTTTAATTTCCTCCACCGCAACACCATTCCTATTGCCGAGGCCGTCGCCGCGGGCGCGTCCTATCCGTTCCGGCTGGTCGGCCGCATGGTCCGCGGGATAAGGGACAGCAGGGACGCGCTTTCCGAAGACGCCGAGGTCCGGCGCAAGATGGACGAGTTCGACAAGGTCTTTTCCGAAAACGAGATTCTGCGCCGCGAAAACGAATTGCTGCGCGAAAAAGCCGGTATGCAGGCGGCGCTCCCCAAGCAATCGATAATCGCCGAAATCGTCCGCGACGACAGCTTCGCGAGCCGCCAGTCCTTCTTCGTCAAAAACCGCGGCGGCGGCGTGCGCGGCGTGCGCCGGGCCGAGGCGGGCAATGTAGTCCTCTCTAACGGGGGCCAGCTTCTCGGCATAGTCTCGGAATCCCTCGGAGGCTACGCGCGCATCCAGACCTTGCGCGACGGCAAAAGCAACATTCCGGTCCGCATCGCGGGGACGAACATTTTCGGATTTTTGCAGGGAACCGGCCCGCGCGCAGATCCCGAGCTGGCGTTCCTGTCTGACGGGGACTATATCCCGCAGCCGGGCCAATTGCTGATAACCAGCGGCGTTATGGGAAATCTGCCGGGCGATATTCCGGTCGGCCGGATTAAAAAGGTGGCGCCCGGCGGCATCCCGGTCCTTCCCGGCGCGGAATTGAATAATCAGGAAAGCGCGGTTATTCTGCTGTTCGACAAGGACGGAAAATACGAGTGAGTTCATTTTCATAATTATGAATTGCGAATCAAATGAAGCAAGCGTTGAAAAACATCTTTCCCTATTTCATAACGATCCTGCTTTGGGCGATGCCGAGCCCGTCGCTGAATCCGTTCGGCGCGTTGTGCCTGATGCCGATATTCTATTACGGCTTCGCCGAGCCGCGTCCCCATTGGACGGCATTCGGCCTGCTGATGTCTTTTCTTCTGGACGCGTCGGCGGGGACGATATTTTTGTTTTCGGCGGTGTATCTTGTTTCGATGTCGGTGAACGCGGCGCTCGGGATTTTTACGGAGGCCTCGGGCATACGGGGATTTCTGATATACACGGCGGCGGCGATGGCATTGATGTTTTTCACAACCGGTTTGTTTTCTGGCGGCGCGGGATCGTTCCTTGTCGGCTTGCTTTGGCTTGAAGCGCTTCTTCTCGCGCTTTACATTCCGGCGGCCGCATTGTTCGGAAAGTTCAGATGATAGACGGATACTTGAAAATCTTGTTCGACAGAAGGGCGGCGCTGATGCTCGGGGGCGCGGGCGTTCTGACCTCGGCCCTGGTCTTGCAGATGCTGAATCTCCAAGTGTTCCAAAGCGGCAAATACAAAAGGCTGTCCGAGAACAATATTTTCCGCGTGCGCGTCGAGATACCGAGGCGCGGCCCGGTTCTGGACCGCGACGGCGTAGAGCTCGCCCGCGACGAGCAGGTTTATAGGCTTTATATAATCCCGAAAGAACTTCCCGACTTCGACAAGACGATAGCGTTTTTGGAAAGCAATCTCGGGCTCGGCGATAAATCGGTCCGACGGATTATGCGGTTTCGCCGCCGCCAGAGGGACTTCCAGCCGATACTTGTCCGCGAGAAACTGCCCTGGCAGAAAATGGCCGAATTGTCCGCAATGAATATCCCCGGCGTCCATATAGAACAGGGATTCGCGCGAAGATACCCCGGCGGGCACGCGGCGCATACTCTGGGATATTTGGCCGAGCCGTCGGGTTCGCTCGTGCCCTTTTTCAAGACCGGAAAGTCCGGCTTGGAGCGAATCTATAATTCGGACCTTATGGGCAAAACCGGCCGCTCGGTCAGCATATCTAACGCCGAGGGCCGGATAATAGGCGAGGACGAGAGCCAGTCGATTCCGGCGCGCGCGGGCTTTCCGCTTGAAACGACCATATCGAAAAAGGTCCAAGAGCGCCTTGAAACCGAACTCGAAAATCTCAAATCGGGATGCGGCGTCGCGATGGACGCGACGACGGGCGACATAATCGCGATAGCATCGGCCCCCGGTTTCGACGCGGACCGATTCGGCTTCGAGGACGGCGAGGAGTATATGGACGCTCTGGCGGCCGACCCGATGAAGCCGTTCCTGAACAAGCTGTTGGATGGGCTCTATCCGCCGGGCTCGGTGTTCAAGATAGTGGTCGCGCTCGCTGGCTTGGAGACGGGCGTGATAAAGCCCGCCGAAAAGATAACCTGCCGCGGCGAATGGCGGCTCGGCACGCATATGTATCACTGCTGGGTCAAGCGCGGGCACGGCCCGGTCGATTTGTTCGGCGCGCTGAAACATTCGTGCGACATATACTTTTACCAGATGTCGCTGAAAGTCGGCATAGACGCGATTGCGGCGATGGCGAAAAAACTCGGCCTCGGCTCGCGGGCGTTCGCGAATTACGACGAATCGGAAAAGGTCGGCGTCGTGCCGTCCCGCGAATGGAAGGAGTCGAATATCGGTGTTCCTTGGGTCCTCGGCGACACAGTCATCACGGCGATAGGCCAAGGGTTTGTTCTGACCAATTGCCTGCAATTGGCCGTGATGCTCGGGGCGGCCATGACGAACTATCGGGTCAAGCCGCGGCTTACTTACGACAAGCCGATTTCGAGGGAGCCGATGAACCTCGACCCGAAAAACATCGCCGATGTGTCGAAGGGCTTGCAGATGGTCCTCGAAAAAGGCGGCACCGCGTCGGGAAGCTATTTTAATATAAATGGGGCTACGATGGGCGGCAAAACCGGCACTTCGCAGGTCCGCCGGATTTCATTGGAAGAGCGCGCGACCGGCGTCCGCAAAGATTCGGATTTGCCGTGGGAATTGCGCAATCACGGATTGTTCGCGGGATTCGCCCCGGCCGAAGACCCGCGCTATGTCGTCGCGGTGGTCGCCGAGCATGCAGGCGGCTCTGGGATGGTCGCGCGCGCCGCGTCCGCCGTGATGAGAGAAATTATAAAAATGGAGAAAGAGAATTAGAGAATAAGAGAATGCAAACGCTTCGCGTTTGCAGAGAATAAGAGAATGGCGTTTGCGACTCCGCAAGTTCCATTCTCTTATTCTCTTATTCTCTTATTCTCTTATTCTCTATAAAAGCTATGTCTAAAAATCTATTCCACACCAGGACCGCGCGGAGCGAGAATATCGGCGTCGCCGAGCGCATCCGCCAGATGTCGTGGCCATTGACGCTATTGATATTCTGCCTGCTCGGATATTCGTTGGTTATGCTCTATTCGGCGGGCGGCGGCAAGGTAGGGCCCTATGTCTTGCCGCAGCTTGGGAAAATAGCGCTCGGCCTGGTCGTATATTTCGCGGTCGCGGCGTCGAACATAAAGACATGGATAAAGTTCGCCTATTTTTATTTCGGAATCGCGGTTCTGCTGGTTGTGGCCGTGAACTTCATAGGGCACACCGGAATGGGCGCGCAAAGATGGCTGAACCTCGGATTCATTACGATTCAGCCCTCCGAGTTCATAAAGATAACGCTCGCGCTGGTGCTGGCCAGATACTTCGCCTGGTATAACTCGGGCCAGGTTTCGCAGATTAAAAACTACGCGATTCCCACCCTGCTCTTTCTGATTCCGTTCGCGTTCATAGTCGCCCAGCCGGACCTCGGAACAGGTATGACTTTGGCGCTGCAAATCGTATGTATGTTCTTTATTGTCGGCGCGAATAAAAACTGGTTCGTTATCGCGGCGATGGCGGCGATTTTGGCCGCGCCGGTCGTATGGCATACGGCGATGCATCCATATCAGCGCGCGCGTATAATAACATTCGTGAACCCGGACCACGACGCGAAGGGGGCCGGATACCAGATAACGCAGGCGAAAATAGCCTTCGGCTCGGGCGGAATGTCGGGCAAAGGATTCGCCCGCGGCACCCAGGGCCAGAACCAGTTCCTGCCCGAAAAGCAGACGGACTTCATATGGACGCTGACGGGGGAGGAGTTGGGCTTTTTCGGCGGCATAGTTTTGCTCGGGCTTTTTTTCGGAATCGCGATAATGCTTTACAGAATGGCGCGATTGTGCCGATCCCGATACGCGCAATTGATGATATTCGGATTCGCGATAAACTGGTTCGCCTATTACTTTATAAACATAGGTATGAATATGGGGCTGCTTCCGACCGTCGGCGTGCCGCTGCCTCTGTTTAGTTTCGGCGGCTCGGCGCTACTATCGCTGATGTTCGGCTTCGGACTGGTGCAGAACTGCTGGGTGCATAGGGATTTGCAACTTTCCGCCAAGGGAGGATAATCTGTGAGTTGCAAATATATAAAATAAATAGTTAAATGCTCGGGCAAAGGAATCAAAATGAATCTAATGATTGTTGAATCTCCGGCCAAGGCCAAAACGATTGAGAAATATCTCGGCAAGGGCTGGCGCGTCATAGCCTCGGTCGGCCATGTGCGCGACCTTGTGCCCGAAAACGGCAGCATCGATGTCGCGAACGATTTCGCCCCGAAGTGGCAGATTATGCCCGGCAAGGAAAAGGTCATAAAGCAGATTGTGGACGAGGTTAAAAAGGCCGACGAAGTCTATCTGGCGTCCGATCCGGACCGCGAGGGAGAGGCCATTTCATGGCACATCCTTTCGATATTGAACGAGAAGAAAGCGCTCGCGGGCAAAAAAGTCTTCCGCGTCGCCTTCCACGAAATTACCAAAACCGCGGTTATGGAGCAATTGAAGCATCCGCGCGAAATAGACCAGAACTTGGTCGACGCGTATCTGGTCCGCCGCGCGCTGGACTATTTGATAGGCTTCAACCTGTCGCCGGTTTTGTGGAAAAAGTCGGTCGGCAAATCCGCGGGACGCGTTCAGTCCGTCGCGGTCTGGCTGGTGGTCGCGCGGGAAAAAGAAATCGAGGCGTTTCGCGCGCAAGAGTATTGGTCCATCGATGCGCTCTGCGGCTTTGCCGCGCACCTGTCGAAGTTCGGCGCGAAAAAAATAGAGAAAATGACCATCGGTTCCAAGGCCGAGGCCGACGAAATCCTGGCCGCCCTGAAACCGCATAAGACGATAGAGGTTATCTCGGTCGAAAAGAAACAGACGACGCGGCGGCCCTTCGCGCCCTTCACGACCTCGACCTTGCAACAGGAATCGGCGCGGAAATTGCATTTCTCGTCCAAGCGCACGATGTCGGCGGCCCAGCACCTTTACGAGCAGGGATTCATAACCTATATGCGAACCGATTCGACGAATCTTTCGGCGGATGCGTTGGCCGAGATGCGCGATTTCATAGGTTCGGAATACGGCGCGAAATATCTTCCCGCCGCGCCGAATGTCTATGCGAAAAAACAAAAGAACGCGCAGGAGGCTCACGAGGCCGTGCGTCCGACCCACTTCGGCCCCGCGCCCGCGCTCGATGGCGACGAGGCGAAGCTCTACGATTTGATTTGGAAACGGACGCTCGCCTGCCAGATGACCAACGCCCTGTTCGACGCGGTCGCGGTCGATTTCGCCGCCGATAAAACGGCGCAATTCCACGCCACCGGCCAGACTTTGATTTTCGACGGATTCCTGAAAGCCTACGACGAATCGACGGACGAGGAAACGGACAAAGAAAACGACGCGGCCCTTCCTCCGCTTGCGGTCGGCGACATCGTGCCGGTCGAAAAGTATCAGTCGGACCAGCATTTTACTCAGCCGCCTCCGCGCTTTACCGAGGCCTCCCTTGTGAAAAAAATGGAGGAGCTCGGCATCGGCCGCCCGTCCACCTACGCCTCCATTATGTCGACAATCGTCGACCGCCAGTATGTCGATGTCGACCGCGGTCGGCGCTTTACGCCGACCCCCGCCGGATGGCTGGTCTCGACATTTCTGACCGATTACTTCAACCAGCTGATTCAGGTCGACTTCACGGCCAAGACCGAGGATGCGCTGGACGATGTGTCGAACGGCACGGCCGACCGCTCCAAAGTCCTCAAAGGCTTCTGGTCGCCGTTCGCGGACTGGGCGGCGGCGGCGGCGGCGGTTCCGATTAAAGATGTCTGGGATAAAATGTCGGCCGACCTTGCGCCTCATTTTCTCGCGGGCGGCACCAAATGCCCCGACTGCGGCGGCGAGCTCGGCATCCGCCAGGGTCGCTTCGGCGCGTTCATATCCTGCAAGAATTATCCCGATTGCAAATACATTAAAAACCTCGCGTCCTCCGAATCCAAGGATCAAAGCGATTTATCGCCCGACCTCGGCGAAGGCATCTCGTTCAAGACAGGCCGCTTCGGCCCCTATGTTTCGGACGGGACGAAAAACGCGAGCGCGAAAAAATACACCCGCGAAACCATAACGCTTGAAATCGCCAAAGAGCTGCTGGCGGCGGTCGGTCAAAAATCCGAGCCGATAAAACTCGGCAAAAATCCCAAGACCGACGCCGAGATTCTGTTCTATCCGACCGGCCGCTTCGGACCATATATTTCGAGCAACAAGGTCAATGTCAGCGTCAAGGAGCAGCCCGACCTCGACGCGGCCGCCGACCTCATAAACAACAAAAAGCCCAGCGCTTTTAAGAGAAAATGGAATAAATAGTTTGAGTTCGAGTTGGAGTTTGAGTCGAGCTCCACTCAAACTCAAACTCGAACTCAAATGTCCGAAAACCTAAAACCCTTCGTCGAACAGCTCAAAAGCCGCGTGTCCATCGTGGACATAATCGGCCGGTCGGTGCCGCTGAAACCCAAGGGCCAGAACTGGTGGGGCTGCTGCCCGTTTCATAACGAGAAGACGCCGAGTTTTTCGGTCTCCGAAGAGCGCGGAATCTTCAAGTGCTTCGGCTGCGGCGAAGGCGGCGATGTCATAACATTTTTAATGAAAAAGTTCGGAATGGGATACATCGACGCGATAAAGGAGCTGGCCGGAATCGCCGGAATGAAAATGCCCGATTTTCGCCCCCGCGACCCGGAAGAAGAATCCCGCGAGAATAAATATTTCGACACGATGGCGGCGGCCATGAATATCTATATCGCCGCCCTGCCCGGCTCCCCGGCGGCGGAATATTTGGCGCGTCGGAAACTTCCCGCGGCGGTCGTCGAAAAATACGGCCTCGGATATGCTCCGAAAAACAGCCCCGTCGCCGCCCGCTTCGGCCCCGACGGATTGGCGGCCGGGCTGACCCGCCATTCGACCCACGGCGGCGCGGACTATGACTTTTTCCGCAACCGATTGATGTTTCCGATAATCGACATCCGCGGCCGCGTGGTCGCGTTTTCGGGCCGGTCGCTTGACGGCAGCGAGCCCAAATATATGAACATAGCCGAAACCGAGTTCTTCGCCAAAAGGCGAACGCTATTTGGAATCAACTTCGCCCTGCCCGAAATCCGGCTGAAAAAACGCGCGATTGTGGTCGAGGGGCAAATAGATTGCATGCAGATGCAGACGCACGGATACGGCGAAACCATCGCGCCCTTGGGCACGGCACTGACCGCGGAGCACATCGAAATATTACTGAAATATGCGAAAGAATTGGTCTTCTGCTTCGACGGCGACACCGCAGGGCAAAAGGCGGCGGCGCGGGCGGCGGGCCTGGTTATGCCGCTGCTGAAAGCCGAGCATACGATAAGATTTGCTTTCGTAGACGGCGGCAAAGACCCGGACGAAATCCTGACGGCGGGCGGCTCGATGGATCCGATAATAAACGCGGCCGCGGCGCTTCCCGATTTCGTCTGGACGCTCGCGAATAACAATTATCCGGTTATGACCGAAAGCGGCCGGGTGAACGCGGACCGGTGGCTCCGCGCGGAATACGAAAAAATCCCGGACCTGATGTTAAAGAACGAATACCTTCTGGTCCTTAAAAACAAAGAATGGGAGCAGTGGAACAAATACCGCCGCGAAATAAAGCCGGAGATGCGGGCGCCCGATCCGACCGACCGCGCCGCGCACCTTGTGAATGAAATCGCGCGAAAGTTCCCGGAGCTTTACGGCGACAACTTCGAGCTTTTGGGCGCGGCCGACCCCTCCGATCCTTACGAATCAAGGATGACAGAGGAAACGGCGAAAAAGGTCATTCGCGAAATCGCGCTTAAAAAGCAGCTGGACGCAATGATTTCCGAATCCGCCCCTGCCGCCCAAATCCAATCCGTCCGCGACCAGATTCTCGAAATCTGGGCCTAAACATTGAATAAGAAATTGGCAATATCGCCGTCTTTCATAACATATTCTTTGCCGACCAATTGCATCTTTCCGGCGGCCTTTACCGCAACCTCGCCCCCGAGCCCGAACCAGTCTTCGGGTCGGATAATTTCCGCGCGGATGAATCCCTTCTCGAAATCGGTATGAATCTTTCCGGCGGCCTCGGGCGCGGTGCTGCCCTTTTTGATTGTCCAGGCGTGGGCTTCTTTCGGCCCGGCGGTATAGAATGTTTCAAGGCCGAGCGCCGCATATCCCGCCTTGATTATTTTCGACAATCCCGATTCCGCCAATCCGAGGTCTTCCAAAAACATTTTCCGCTCGTCCGGATTTGCCAGCTGCGCAATCTCTGATTCGATTTTTGACGAGATAACCAACACCGGCTCTTTTGGAAGAAAAGCGCAAACGGACCGGGAAAAATCATTGCCGGATGCGGCCGATTTCTCGTCGACATTGCAGACATAAATGACGGGTTTCGACGACAACAGATTGAACCCCGCGCCCTCGCCGGTGATTGTTTCGCCCGCCTCCAACTTCGCCTTTATTTCCTTCGCCGCGGCCAGCGAAAGAATCGCGGCCTTATCGTTGGCATGGGTTTTCTTTTCAAGATTTTTCATCTGCTTGTCCAAAGATTCCAAATCGGCCAGAGCCAGTTCGGTCCGAATGACCTCTATGTCGGCGATGGGATCGATGCGCCCGCTGACATGAACAATATCGTCGTTCTCGAAACAGCGCACCATATGAATAATCGCATCGGTCGCCTGAATGTGCCCAAGGAACTTGTTGCCGAGCCCCTCGCCCGCCGCGGCGCCCTTGACCAGCCCGGCAATGTCTACGATTTCGAGTTGCGCCGGAATGACCTTGACGGATTTCTCGAACGCCGCCAGCCGCGCCAAGGTGTCGTCGGGCACGACCACCTTTCCGAGATTCGGCTCGATGGTGCAGAACGGATAGTTCTGCGCGTCGGCCGCGATGGTCGCAGTCAAAGCGTTAAACAATGTTGATTTCCCCACATTTGGTAATCCGACTATTCCGCAATTGAAACCCATAACAAATCCTTTATAATAGGGGCACTATGACACACAATGTTGCGACTATCAAGGGCGATATTACTCTGACGGATTTGCCGCCGCGGATTGTCGTGGACGATGCGGCGCATATCCGCGCGAACCTGACGGGCGCGGCCAAAGCGATAATTAAAAACACGGGGCGGCTGACGCTAGAAATAACCGCGACCGGAAATCACAAGATAGAAATAAAGCTGCTCGCGGGCGCGGGTTCGGAAAATACATTGTCGGCCACGGCGGTCATACCGCCGAACGCGCCCGGCGGCGAATCCGATATTTCATTCGCGGTCCTGGCGTCGCCGAAAATGAAATCCTTGAAAATGACCCCGGCCCAGCGCATAGGTTCTATTCCGAAATCGGCGACGCATTCGGCGTCGCTCTGGCGTCCGGGCGCGCCGCAGATAAAATATTTGGAGACCGCGGGGCTCTCCGACGCGGAGGCCGCGCGTCTTTTGGAATCGGCATTTTTGGAAGAAACTATTTAATCGCGGACAAGATTACCATCGCGGCGGCGGGCGTCATTCCGGGAATGCGCATCGCGGCGGCGAGATTGTCGGGCCGCGCCGCCGCGAGCTTTTGCACAAGTTCGTTGGTCAATCCCGACAGGGCGGAAAAGTCCAATCCGACCGGGATTTTGACCAATTTGTCCCGCCGCATTTTTTCAATCTGCGCATTCTGCCGCGCAATATAACCGGCGTAAAGTTTGTCCACCTCATTGCGGGTTGCTAATTGCTCATTGCTCATTTGTTCATAAACATCCCGCGCCAGCAATCCAAGTTCTACCGCCCGCGGTCCAATACGAAAAATGGCATTGTCGCTCCGCAATTGCAATCTATATTCGGCGCGGCTGGTGAACATTCTATAAGGCTCGTCGACGCCGAGGGTCGTAATGTCGTCAATCATAACGCCGATCATAGAATTGGTCCGGTCGAGTTCGAGCGGCGCGCCGCCCAGTGCGAAGGCAGCGGCATTTGCCCCGGCGACCAGCCCCTGCGCGGCCGCCTCTTCGTATCCCGATGTCCCGTTTATCTGGCCCGCGAAAAAAAGACCGGGCAGCATCCGCGCCTCCAACGACGGCCGCAAAGCCCGCGCATCGATGGCGTCATATTCAATCGCGTATCCGTATCGGGCGACGCGCACATTTTCGAGTCCCGGAATCGTCCGCAAAAACCGGTCCTGAATATCGGCGCCGAACGAAGTCGACAGGCCGTTCGGATAAATCACATCGCCCGCCCGCGTCTCGGGCTCCAAGAAAATATGGTGCGACAGGTGCTCGGGGAACTTCATAACCTTGTCCTCGATGCTTGGGCAATATCGCGGCCCGATGCCCTCTATGCCCCCGTTATACATCGGCGCCGCCGCAATATTGTCCCTTATAATATCGTGCGTCTCCTCCGTTGTGTGAGTTATGAAACAACTAACCCCTAACCCCTGGCCCCTAACCCCTAAACTAAACCATTCGTGCGGCTCATCCCCCTTTTGCTCCTCGCAAACGGCGAAATTGATTGAATCGGCAAACAATCGCGCGGGCGTTCCGGTCTTTAATCGCAGCATCGAAAAACCGGCCTTTTTGAGTATTTCCGATATTCCGGCCGTCGCATCCTGATAGTTCCCATCGTCCATCAGCCGCCCCGATGGGATGCGTTCCGCGCCCCTGGTCGCGAGGCCGTTCAGAAAAGTCCCCGTTGTCAAAACCAGCGCCTTGGCCCGATATTTCCCATTGACGATTTTGTTTTCCAAATCGAGTGTTTCGACAGATTCATATTCAATCGTGATTCGTGGTTCGTGGCTCGTGATTCGTGAGACGGCGGCCCGATATAAATCGCGATCAATCTGCGCGCGAAGGGCCTGGGTCGCGGGCCCGTGCGTTGCGTTCAGCATCCGAAATTGAATGCCCGCGGCATCGGCGGCCCGCGGCATCACTCCGCCGAGTGCGGCCATCTCGCCGACCATCTGGGATTTGCCCGGCCCGCCTATGGAAGGGTTGCAACTCATCGCCCCAAGGTCCGCCGCCGCCTTGGTCAAAAGCAGCGCGTGCGCCCCTCGCCTCGCGGCGGCGGCCGCCGCCTCTACGCCCGCATGCCCGCCCCCGATAATAATGACATCGTAATTTTTCACCCGATAATTCTATAATAAAAAAACTGGAAATCCATCAAAAGTTGTTCTATAATCGGCGCATGTTTAACAAAGAGATAATCATTATCGAATAAACGGCGCGGCGCTTTGGCGTGGTCCGGGGCGCATGGGCGCCCGTTTTTTATAAAAGGCAGAAAATTATGGCAAAATATTATCCAGATGTCCCCGCAAAGCCGGACTTTCCGAAGTTGGAGCGCGAAATGCTGGCGTTCTGGGAGACAGAAAACATCTTCAAGAAATCGTTGGAACGACGCTCGGGCGCGCCGGAATATGTCTTCTACGACGGACCCGCGTTCGGAAACGGACTGCCGCACTACGGCCATATTTTGACATCGTATGTAAAAGACTTGAAACCGCGATACGAGACTATGCGCGGCAAGCTTGTCCCGCGCAATATCGGCTGGGACTGCCACGGCCTGCCCGCGGAATTGGACGCCGAGAAATACCTTAAAATATCGGGCAAGAACGAAATCGAAAAGTTCGGCATAAAGGACTTTAACGCCGTCTGCCGGACCCGGGTCCAAATGTATGTTTCGGAATGGGAGAAGATATTGACGCGAATGGGGCGCTGGATAGAGTTCGATAAGACTTACAGCACGATGGACGCGAAATACACCGAAAGCGTGATTTGGGCCTTCAAGCAGCTTTACGACAAGGGCCTTATTTACGAGGGAACCTATTCGATATGGTATTCATACGGGGCGGAATCGACAGTATCCAATTCCGAAACGCGCCAGGACGACTGCTATCGCGAGCGCGACGACACGGCCGTCACAATCGCATTCGCGCTGGACGATAAAATCGACGGCAAGCCCGCGAGCATCCTGGCCTGGACGACCACGCCCTGGACATTGGTGTCGAACTTCGCGCTTTGCGTGGGGCAAGACATAGAATACGCGGTTATGGAGGAGGACGGCCGCCTTTATATAATCGGCGATGCGGCTCGCGAACGATATAAGCAGCAGCTTGCGAATGCTGCATTCGTCCGCAATATAAAGGGGTCTGAACTGGTCGGAAAAACTTACCGGCCTCTGTTTCCTTTCTTCCCGGATACTCCGGGCGCGTTCAGGGTCGTCTCGGCCGATTACATAACGACCGAGGACGGAACGGGCATCGTGCATATTGCGCCGTTCGGCGAGGAAGACCTTGCGGTTATGGACAAGTGGGGAATCAGTTGGCGCGCGCCGGTCGACGGCAAGGGCCGCTTTACGAAACAGGTCGGGCCATACGCGGGAATGCTTGTGTTCGACGCAATCGCTCCGATTGTGGAAGATCTTAAAAAAGCCGGGGTTTTGATAAAGAAGGAACTTTACAGGCATATGTATCCGCATTGCTGGCGCACGGGCGTTCCGCTTATCAATATGCCGCTGAACAGCTGGTATGTGGATGTTCCGAAAATCCGAGGACGAATGGTCGAATTGAATCAAAAGATAGACTGGATTCCGGGCCACATCCGCGACGGGCAAATGGGCAAATGGCTTGAAGGCGCGCGGCCCTGGGCGATTTCGCGGTCGCGCTTTTGGGGCGCGCCGATACCGGTCTGGAAATCCGACGATGCAAACTATCCGCGCGTCGATGTCTACGGCTCGGTTGCGGAATTGGAGCGGGATTTCGGCGTCGAAATTACCGATTTTCACCGGCCCGCGATAGACGCCCTCACGCGTCCGAATCCCGACGATCCGACCGGAAAATCGACGATGCGCCGCATACCGGAGGTCCTGGACTGCTGGTTCGAGAGCGGCGCGATGCCCTTTGCGGCGGCGCATTATCCGTTCGAGAACAAAGACTGGTTCGACAATCATTTCCCGTCGGATTTTATCGTCGAATACATAGCCCAAACGCGCGGCTGGTTCTATAATATGATGATATTGTCGACCGCGCTTTTCGACAATGTTCCGTTCAAGTCGGCGGTCTGCCACGGAGTGGTCGTGGATTCCGAGGGCAAGAAATTATCGAAATCCAAGAGGAATTACCCAGACCCGATGGAAATTATCGAAACCCTCGGCTCGGACAGCCTGCGCTGGTTCCTGATGAGTTCGCCGATTTTATCCGGCGGCAACCTTTCCATATCGAAAGACGGCGCGGATATATCCAAGGCCGCGGGCCAGGTTCTGACGCCGCTTTGGAACGCGTTTTATTTCTTCACGCTTTACGCCAACGCGGAATCGGTCAAGGCCAAACAAACCGCGGATGGCGGCGATATTCTCGACCGCTATATCCTGTCGAAGCTGCGCACCCTTGTCGGGCGCGCGGCCGCGCTTTTGGACGCGAACCGGATAAACGACGCGGCACCGCTTTTTGCAGACTTTATGGAAATCCTCAACAACTGGTATGTCCGCCGCTCGCGCGCGAGATTCTGGGACGGCAAGGATGCGGCCGCGTTCGATACCTTGTGGACGATTCTGACGACGCTTTGCAGGGCCTTGGCGCCCTATCTCCCGATGGCGGCGGATTTTATATTCAGGGCCTTGACCGGCCGCGAGTCCGTGCATCTCGAAGACTGGCCGGATGTGTCGAAGCTTCCGCAGGACAGAGGGCTTGAAGACAAAATGGACCGCGCGCGCGCGGTCATAGCGCTTGGAAAACAGCTGCGCGAAAAGCACGGACTGCGCAATCGGCTTCCGCTCCGGTCCTTGGAAATCGCGGGCTCGGCTGATGCGGCGTTTGATTCGATAATCGCCTCCGAACTGAATGTAAAAGAAATCCGGCACAGCGAGAATGCCGATGCGGTCGCCGAAAAGTTCGTCTACCTTTTGACGCCGAAAATCGGCGCGCGGCTGGGCGGCAAACTTAAAGAAATAATCGCCGCGTCGAAAAGGCCAGACTTCGACCCGGCGGCCTTCGGCCTGTTGCCCGAAGAATACGAAACCCGCCTTCGGGTTCGGGACGGCATAGCGGGCGCGGCCTTGCCAGACAATACGGCGGTCGTGGTTTTGGACACCGAAATAACGCCGGAATTGGCGGCCGAGGGTCTCGCCAACGACGCGTTGCGCTTTATCCAAGATTCGCGGAAAACCGCGGATCTCGATGTCTCGGACAGGATAAAGTTGTCGGTTTCTGGCGATGCGCCGATTGTCGATGCGATCCGCGCTCACGAAGCACGGGTCGCGGCGGACGCCTTGGCGACGGAGATAGCCTACGAACCCGCGTCGCAGTTTAGTGTGGAAATCGAGGGCCACAAGCTTGAAATTGGAATAACAAAAATATAGATTCCAGAGCGCAATTCCCCTTCGCTGGCGAAGGGGTGGCTGCGAGCGGAGCGAGCAGACGGGGTAGTGGAAAAATGAATCCGACAAAATATTTCAACGCAATGAAGAAAAAGTTCGGCTCTGACGCGCGGACCGAACTTTACTACACCAACGAGTTCACGCTCGCGATTGCGGTTATTCTTTCGGCCCAGGCGACGGACAAGCATGTGAACACCTGCACGCCCGCATTATTCGCCGCGGCCGATACGCCCGAAAAGTTTCTGACCCTTGGTTTGCAAGGATTAAAGGATTTTATCAAGTCTATTTCTTTCTTTAACAACAAGGCGAAAAATATCATCGCGCTGTCGGAAAAACTGCTTGGCCGCGCCCTGCCCCATGAGCGCGACGAACTGGTGAAATTGCCCGGCATAGGGCGCAAGACCGCGAATGTCGTGTCGAACATTTTATGGGGCGCGCCGAATATCGGCGTAGACACGCATGTTTTCCGCCTGTCGCACCGCTTCGGCTGGGCGGGCGCCGCGGACAACACGCCCGAAAAGGTCGAGCGCCGCCTGGTCGAAATCATCCCGCCGCGATTTCACGATCTGGCGAACCACCTGATGGTTATGCACGGGCGCTATATCTGCAAGGCGCTGCGCCCAAAGTGCGACGATTGTCCCGTCGCCAAGATATGCCCTTGCAAAAACGCGGCGGCCGTTGTATGATTGGCCCCGCCGAGGCCTGATGGCAGAAGGGTTATGCACCGGACTGCAAATCCGTTTATGCCGGTTCGAGTCCGACTCAGGCCTCCAAATGTTTTTAATGACTAATAACTAATGACTAATTACTAGTGTCTAATCGGCGGCATTTTATTAGTAATTAGACATTAGTTATTAGTCATTAGTCATTAAAATATATGAAAAGTTCCAAGCTCCTTTTGATGTCCTGCTGCGCGCCCTGCTCTGCGGCGGCGGTAAAGCGCCTCAAAAAGGACGGCGCGGATTTCTGCGTGCTGTTTTACAATCCGAACATTTTCCCGCGCGCCGAATACGACCGGCGCCTGGACGAGCAGATAAAGCTTTGCGACAAGCTCGGAGTCCGGTGGGCGACAAGCCGTTACGACCACGCGGCCTGGCTGCGGGCGGTCCGCGGACACGAGAAAGACCCCGAGCGCGGCGCGCGGTGCGAAAAATGCTTCGCGATGCGGCTTCGATACGGCGCGGACTGGGCGCGCGCGAACGGATGCGGACGCATTGCCAGCGTCTTCGGCGTCTCCCCGCATAAAGACGCGGCCCAGGTGCGCAGGGCGGCCCGCGCGGCCCTCGGCCCGGATTCGGACATAGAATATATCGATGCGGACTTCGGCTATGCGCCGGAACCGGGCGGCTACCGCCAAAAATACTGCGGCTGCGAGTTTTCGGAGACATACAATGGTGGCAATTAAAAGGGACACGCGCCCGGCTTTCATAGGCTCTGCGATAAACAAGCTCTTGTCCCGCCTCGGCGCCAAGGCGTCCGACGCCGACCTTGCGGCGCGCTGGCCGGAGCTGGTCGGTCCGGATACCGAACTGGTCAGAATAACCCGCGGCGTCAAGGACCGAACCGCGACGATACGGGCGAAAAACCCGGCCCGGCGGCTGGAAATCTCGTATTCCGCCCCGGAAATCGCCGAAAAAATCAACAAATACTTCGGGTATGGGGCGATTGGGAAGGTGGTCGTAAGGTAAGTTGGAGTTTGAGTTCGAGTTTGAGTGAAACTTGCGATGGCGTTTGTCTTTAATCGACAACGCATGTTACACACAAACTCGAACTCAAACCCCAACTATTTGACTAACCCCAAAAATCTGCTACAATCGGTCCCGCAGTTAAAAAGGGAACTTATGTCAAAAAAATCAATAGTGGCCGCGGTCAAAATTATGGACGAAGCGGGCCTTTCTGAAATCACCACCGAAACATCGGTCCTGTTCGGCATCATTTCGCGTAAAATACACTTGTCAAAACAAAATATTTGTGTCGCAACTGCGGCAACTGGTTCCGGCATCATTTCGGCGCCCGCGCCCCGGATGCCGGAAAATCCGGCCGTTTCCGGCGGAATGTGCGATGCGGCGGCCCCCGCGGGCAGCGTTTGCTCGCCCATGGTCGGCGTGGTCTACCTTGCGCCCGATCCGGAAAGCAAGCCGTTTGTAACGGCGGGCGGAAAAGTCGCCAAGGGCGACACCTTGTGCCTGGTCGAGGCGATGAAAACATACAATCCGATAAAGGCGGACCGGGACGGCGTCGTGGACAAGATTCTGGTCAAAGACGGCGAAACCGTCGAATACGGCACCGCGCTTATGGTTATAAAATGAATAAAGAACAATGAATAAAGAATAAATATGGCGCGTTAAAACACTGATATTATTCTTTATTCATTATTCTTTATTCATTAAAAAGGTCCAAAATGCCAAAGAAAATCAAAAAGATATTGATCGCCAACCGCGGGGAAATCGCGCTCCGCATAGTCCGCGCCTGCCGCGATATGGGCATCCAATCGGTCGCGGTCTATTCGACGGCCGACGCGGACGCACGGCACGCGGCCTTGGCCGACGAGTCCGTCTGCATAGGCCCGGCGGCGGCCCGGGACTCATACTTGAACGAGGCGGCGATATTGTCGGCGGCGCTTTTGACCGATTGCGACGCGATTCATCCCGGATACGGCCTGCTTTCCGAGCGGGCGGACTTTATTAAAAAGGTCGAGCAGCACGGCCTGAAATGGATTGGCCCGACCTCCGATATGGTCGCCCGCATGGGGGACAAGGTCGCGGCGAAGAAAACGGCGATTGAATGCGGCCTGCCGGTCGTCCCGGGTTCGGACGGCGCGGTCGCGGATTTGGCGTCGGCTGAAAAATGGGCCGAGAAAATCGGCTATCCGGTTATGTTAAAGGCGGCGGCCGGCGGCGGCGGCAAGGGGATGCGCGCGGTCTTTGCGGCGGCCGACCTCGCGGAATCGTTCCAGCTGGTCAAGGCCGAGGCGCGGTCCGGCTTCGGCGACGACACTATTTATATGGAAAAGCTGCTGATGCATCCGCGGCACATAGAGTTCCAGGTGCTTGGCGACGAAAAGGGCAATGTCGCGATTGTGGGCGAGCGCGACTGCTCCTTGCAAAGGAAAAACCAAAAGGTTATGGAGGAATGCCCCGCGGCCGCGATTACGGAAGACGAGCGCGCGGAAATGATAAAGGTCTGCGGCGCCGCCATGAAAAAACTCGGCTATACGAACGCCGGAACATTGGAGTTTATGTTCGAGAAGGGCAAGTTCTATTTTCTTGAAATGAACACCAGATTGCAGGTCGAGCACCCCGTGACCGAAATGGTCTACGGCGTCGATTTGGTCCGCGAGCAGATACGGATAGCGATGGGCGAAAAGCTGTCGTTCGCGCAAAAAGACCTGAAACCCAAGGGCCACGCGATAGAGTTCCGCATCAACGCGGAGGATCCGGACACATTTATGCCGAACCCGGGAACGCTGACGCAATACTGCCCGTCGGGCGGATACGGCGTCCGGGTGGATTCGGCCTGCTATCCTGGATACAAAATCCCGTCTTATTATGATTCTATGATTGCCAAGGTCATTGTGCACGCGGACGACCGCGCGTCGGCCATCCGCCGGGCGCGCCGCGCATTGGGCGAGTTTATGATAGAAGGCGTGAAAACGACTGCGCCATTGCAGTTGCGCCTGCTCGACGCCGCGGATGTCCAGTCGAACAAAATCGACAACCACTGGCTGGAACACTTCCTTAAAAACTAGGCGATGCGTGACGCGTGGTGTTCCCCTCCTTTGGAGGGGTGCCGCCCGAAGGGCGGCGGGGTGGTGCTTGTCGCTGGCTCTGTCTAACTTCGCCCCGTTGGTCTTCGGGATTATTGGATGTTCGCCTGCGCTCCGCTATCTTTGCGGCGCGCCGGCCGCTCAATCAAACCCCAATCCGATATATTTTATAAAGTTTCTGTCGCTCGGACGGACCGACAGGCTGCCGCACCACCGGTTGCAGGTATTGGAACTATTATAGTCCGGTCCGACCAGAAACCACTTCGTTTGGAAAGGATAGTTTATCTTGCAGAGGCAACTGCCTTTCTCCGGTTCGGTGCTCGCGCTTTCTCCGGCGACGGGCCGATTTTCCCCGGCTGCATTATAAAACCAAATGAAACGCGATTCCCCGTGCATTTTGACATTCGGGCAGAGCTTCATCGGGTCGGTTTCGGCCGAAACGCTGTTTTCGCCGGTCGACCAGGTCATGCAGTCGGGCCCGTTGGCCCAGATATTCGCGGTCGGGTTTCTGGTGAACTTCCCGCCGTTCGGCGGATTTCGCATGCAAAGCTTTGCGGCGACTGCGTCGCCGCAAAATAACAAAGTGCAAATTGCAAAGTTCAATGATAGCTTGCCGAATGCGCCTCTGCGCTCCCGCAAGCCATCATTGAACTTTGCACTTTGATAATTGAACTTTTTCATAGTTTTCTCCCTGTTTTTGTTTCTCTTGGCCGTGCCGTCCAACGGGTGTTCCCCTCCTTTGGAGGGGTGCCGCCGAAGGCGGCGGGGTGGTGGCGATAACGAGCTGTGCCCGTTGGACACACCACCCCGTCATTTTGCTACGACACTTCGTGTCTTCGCAAAATGCCACCCCTCCAAAGGAGGGGAACACCAGCT
>JAISGC010000029.1 GCA_031263295.1 Rickettsiales bacterium | reverse complement strand
CGCAAAGAGAGAACAGAGAACAGATAACAGAGAATAAAATTATCCTCTGCCTTCTTTTCTCAATTCTCTGTTCTCTGTTATCTGTTCTCTTTTTCATTGTTTTCTCCCTGTTTTTGTTTTTTATGCGATGCCGGAAGGCTGGTGTTCCCCTCCTTGGGAGGGGGGCCGCCCGACGGGCGGCGGGGTGGTGCTTGTAACAGGCAGTGCCTATCTTCGCCACCACCCCGTCATTTTTCGCTTCGCGAAAAATGCCACCCCTCCAAAGGAGGGGAACACCGCGCGTCAGGCACGGCTTCGTCGGGAAACTTTGATGCGGCTTGCCACCCGAAGCGGCGCAGCCGCGAAGGGTGGTCGGGTGGGTTGATAAATCATAGATAAGAATGATCCCGCAAAGCTTGCGCAATTGCGGCCCCCCGACCATAACGGGGACCGGTCGCATTGACCGGATGTGCATAAAAAAGGCGGCAATTTGCCGCGTGCGCCGAGTCTTTTCGACAAGGCATTTTTTATGCGCGGATACGGCGCGATTATCGGCGCCGCTTATCTACGAGCTTATCAAGGCCCAAACGCAAGTTTCCCAACTCGGTTCGCTTCCCATTATAGAGAGTTTGTGATTTTTTGTAAAGGGATTTTTAACGACTAGTGACTAACTACTAACGACTAATATTAGTCACTAGTCGTTAGTAGTTAGTCGTTAAAATATGCTATACTCCTTTCATGAAAATAGACATAGACGCATTGCCGGGGACGGATTTCCAACGGAGCGTATGGCGCGGGCTGACGACTATTCCGCGCGGCGAAACGATTACATACGGCGAGCTGGCGCGGCGCATCGGCCGCCCGCGCGCGGTTCGCGCGGTCGCAAACGCGGTCGGGAAAAATCCATGCGCGCCCGAGATTCCGTGCCATCGCGTGCTCGCGAAAAACGGCATCGGCGGATATTCCGGCCCGGGCGGAATCGCGACGAAACTCCGCCTTTTGCGCGAAGAAGGGGTATGTTGACAAAAAACTTGCATTCGCCAAAATAGTTGCTATACTTAAAGACTTGCAACCAAAAAAGGAGCGCAACAAATGGCTGAAAAGATACTTGATCTTCATCCGATAAAAATGAAGTCCGTGATTCCACCCGTGGAGCTGGAAAAGAACGGGGCGAAAGAAATATACAACCTGCAAACATTCGAGTTTCCGAACGGATTCCCGTTGGAGCAGACCTCCGACGCGATGCTGTTGTCGTCGCGGATGAACAAAATTATGGCCCAGCGGCTGGACAATATTATGGACAGCGCGCCCGACGCCGAGGCCGCCAAGATTCAGTCGGTCAAGAACTGGTCGTATAAAAAATCCGACGCGCATCCGCTCGAAGTCGTCGACGAGAGCGAAAAAATCTCGGCGTCGCCGCAATTCTACACTCTGTTCACCGAGAACGGCGAAGACATGTGGCAGATCGCGCGCATCGCGAAGATAAACGCGCATGTCCACGATATAGGCCGCCAGTGCGAAATAGACTTGCTGAACCTGCGCACCGTCGAATTGTCGAGCATCCGCGGCGCCGACAACGACCATGCGATTGAGTCTTTCAACCTGCTGGTCAAGGCCGGCATAAAAGATCCGCGCATACTTCTGCCCGTGAAATATCACGGCATGATGGATTACAGGGCGGCGCTGAATGCCGATCCGATGTTCTCGGGACTTGCCGATGCGGAGAAAGCCATGGTGTCGGCGCTGGTCGACAACCTGCGCGACTCGGACAAGCGCGCGAATCTTATCGTCAAGGCCAAGTTCGGCATGAAGGGCGTTGGCGAGCTGACGAATCCGAAATACCGCGCGGACTATGACATATCGGCGGCGACGCTGGACGGATTGATGAACGCGACGGGATGCAAAGTCGGCGGCGAAAGCCATCGGCTGGACGCCATGCTGCGTTGGCTGTCGTGGGGCGATCAATTGGTCTATAAGGACGACTCGGCGGAATATCTGCTGTCCGAGCTGTGGGACCGGACTTTCGAGGAGGCCAACGCCGAGTTCGAGGCGTCCGAGGACAAGGATCAGGCGCGTCTGGACAAGACGCTCCGCCAGTTGAAGCTGGCGCGCGCGACGCAGATGCTGCGCCTGTTCGGAGAAAAGAAACACGCAATCAACGACAATGTCGTCCTGACAGGCGCGAACGCAAGATAGTAATGTCTGGCGGCAAATTGAAGAGGGCTCGAAAGAGCCCTCTTCAATTTGCAATTACACCCGATCGTCATACCGGTCGACGACCCGGCGCGGGTCTGCGGGAGGATGAAAATCGCCCGGGTCGGCGGCCCTTTGAGATTTTTGCCTTGGGCTCTTTGCCGAACAGCAGACAGCAATCCCCATACGAAAAGAACCGATATTTCTCGGCGACGGCGTGCGCGTATGCGGCCTTCATCTCGTCGGTTCCGGCAAACGCGCAGACCAGCATAAACAATGTCGAGCGCGGCAGGTGAAAGTTTGTCAGCAAGACATCGACGACCTTGAACTTGTATCCCGGCGTGATGAAGATGCTGGTCGTGTCCTCGAACGCGCGGCCCTCCGACGCCTCCAACAGGCGCAGGGAAGTTGTCCCGACCGCGATGACGCGTTTGGCGCCGGCGATTATTTTCGCCTGAGCCGGCGTGATGAAGCCGCGCTCGGAATGCATCTTGTGCTTGTCCGTGTCCTCGGTCTTGACCGGCATCCATGTGCCCGCGCCGACATGCAGCGTGATGTTCACAATTTTCGCGCCCGCCTCTTCGATGGCGCCGAGGAGCTCGGGCGTAAAATGCAGGCCCGCGGTCGGCGCCGCCAGCGAGCCGATGTGCCGCGCATAAATCGTCTGATAGCGCTCGCGATCCTCGTCGTTCTGCGGCCGCCTGACATACGGCGGCAGCGGCAGTTTCCCGACTTTATCCAGCACCGCGAACGGGTCCTCGCATTCGAATTGAACCAGCAGCCCGCTGTCGTCGTTCTTGCCGTGTATCGATATTTCGGTTCCGTCCGCGAGCGTGAAGCGCGATCCGATTTTTATCCGCTTGAACTTTTTGCACAGCGCCCACCATCCGCTTTTCGTTTTCGTGTGCAGCGTGAACTCGTGCCCGCCCGCCTCGAACCGCGCGGGGACGACCTTGGAATTGTTGAAGACGACGACATCGCCGGGCCGGAGATATTTTACAAAATCGGCGACGCCCTCGTCCCGCATCCCGCCGTTTTGGACGACCAGCATCCGCGCCGCGTCGCGCCGCTCGGGCGGCGATTGCGCGATTAAATCCGTCGGAAGCTCAAAATCGAAATCACTCACTAACATCGGAAAGATACCCCTGTAAGTTGGGCAGCAACT
>JAISGC010000024.1 GCA_031263295.1 Rickettsiales bacterium | reverse complement strand
CCCAAGATTCGCTAGGGGCTCGCAGAGCGAGCCCAAGCGAATCTATCCCGCCCCCGCAAGCGGGGGCAGGAAACCCCACCCAAGTTTTGCCAGGGCAGCAAGGGTCTGCGACCCAAGCTGCCCGGCAAAACTTTCCCGCCCCGCAAGCGGGGCAGGAGGGAGCGCGCGGTAGCTCTGTTCCACAGGCGGGGCAGGATGCGCGCGCGAATGTTTCGCGGGTGGCGCGCGCGACGCGGGGAACGAATGATGCCGGGCGGGCCCCCACCCAAGATTCGCTAGGGGCTCGCAGAGCGAGCCCAAGCGAATCTATACCGCCCCCGCGAGCGGGGGCAGGAACCGTGCGGGCGGCGACGACAAGAGGGTCCAATTCCGGGTTGCGGCCGTCGGTTGCCGAGGTTGGCGGGCGCGCGGTCATTCAGCGCACCGGCGCCATGACCGGATCCAATGTCGACGAGGAATCGCGCAAACTCACGCGGCGCGCGCGCGCGGCCGTGGCCAATCCCTTTGCGACGCCGACCGCGACCGACGAGGCCGCGCCGTCTTCGGCCAAAGACCTGTCCGCGTGTTCGGCCGACTATTTCGATTGCCTGAATCAGTTCTGCAATGTTCTTGACGCGAATCAAAAGCAGTGCTCCTGCTCGTCGCGCCTGACGCAGTATAAAAAGGTCGAGGATTCCCTTGCCGAGGCGAACGACGAATTGAACAATGTCGCGAACCAGATTCGCTATGTGGGCCTTTCGGCCGACGAAATCCGCGCGATTATGAAAGAGACCGAGGCCGAGGCCGTGATGTCCACGACCAAGGACACGACGCAATCGCGCAATATGCTGGACGAAATCGAAAAGCTTATCAAGACGCCGGGGACCGATGCGGCGACCAGCGGCGGATCGTCCTTCGGAGATTTCGAGCTGGACTTTTCGGGCGACGATTTTTCGCTCGCGTCTATGTTCGGCTCGACCGAAGAATCATTTGCAAATATGCGCGGGACCGAACTCTACGAGGCCGCGAAGAAAAAGTGCAAGCCGCTTCTTACAAAATGCGCGGCCAGTAAAACGGACCAAGCTCTCGTTTCAGGGCAATACGATATTGAAATCGACAAGGCCTGCGTCGCATACGAAGCGGGTCTCAAAAAAGCGACCGCGGGCGTCAAAACCAATGTGCGTTCGGCGACCCAGATGCTGCAAAAGGCGCGGCTGGCGGTCTTGCAAGACCAGAACAGCTTCGATGCGAAGGGCTGCGTTTCGGCGCTCGACACCTGTATGAAAGACCCCATGGTCTGCGGCGCGGACTATAATAAATGCATCGACCCGACCAAGACCGCCGTCGACGAGTCCGGGGGAATCATTCCCGGCGGCGATGTCGTGATGCTGCAAAATCTTATATCCAAATATTCGGCGACATGCCTCGATACTCTAATGACCTCGACCGCGAACTGCGGGCTGGATGCGGACAATAACGCGAACACGGCCGATGTGAACGGAAAGAAAGTAGTCGACTATCTCCTTACCAAAATCGGCGCGAACGACGGGACGGGCCGCGCAATCTCCGGCTTCTGCCGCCCGACCTTGGACAAGTGCCGCAAGTTCACATATGAGAGCGGGCAGTATGTAAAGGATAATGCGATTGTCAAATCATACTTGGAGCGCACTATGACCCAGGTTCGCGCCGCGCAGAATAAAATCATAACTACGCACGCATCAGAATGCGTGATGCAGGTCTCGGCATGCTATAACAGCCAAATCACCCAGGTCAACTCATACTCCGGCGGGCAAAGCCTGTCGCCTTCGACGGTCAAGCCGATACTGATGGGCGCGTGCCGCAATGTCGCGCTTTCCTGCGCATACGCGGTTTTCCCGAATGACGATTCTTCGTCGGGCGATACGAATACCTGCTGGCTGTCCCCGACGCAGCGCAATCCGAACGGATGCATAAATAAATTGTCCGAGATGTTCTATCAGTCGATGCTGTGCCCGATAAACTCCAAGTGGACGGAGACGGCGGCGGCGAATGCGGCGTGGGTCGAGACCGATCGGCCGCCGATGCTGGCGCCGAACAATGCCAAGTCGAACGGATACTATTATGTCAATTCCAACTGCCAGTGCAATGCGGATTACTTTGTGTATAGCGGCCAGTGTTCGGCGGCGGCGCAATGCCCGACCAACAGCGTTTGGGATGCGAGTTCGTCGTCCGCAACGACCGGAAGTACGACGACACCCGCCTTCGTCTCGCCATATTGCAGGTGTATCAAGCCGGGGACAATAAGCGGCGGCGCGTGCCCGTAAAGCAGGCAGAGCCTAATTCCCCTTCCCACAGGGAAGGGGTGGCTGCGAGCGTAGCGAGCAGACGGGGTAGGGGTAAAATAATTTTTATTTCCCCATTACCCCGTCCGCCGCTTCGCGGCGTCCACCCCTTCTCCCCAAGGGGAGAAGGGGAATTAGGCTCTGGAATCTTGTGTCGTTCCGTCAAGCTCTTGCAAAAGATTTTGTTTGAGATAGTATTGTATAAGAAAGGATAAAAAAATGTTCGGAAATAGCGTTTTGTTCAGTTTGGCGTTTGGGGTGGCGTTTGTCGCGACCCTGCTTTGGGGGCGGTTTTTAATTCCGCGGCTGGCCAAGTGGCAGAGGAAGGGCCAGCCCGTGCGCACCGACGGACCGGTCGCGCATTTGGAAAAAAAGGGCACGCCGACCATGGGCGGGCTGATTTTCATTCCGGCGATAATCGTCGCGTCCCTGATATTTATGGACTGGTCGAATCTGGTCGCTTGGATTCCGTTGATGGCGTTGGTCGGGTTCGGCGTAATCGGATTTATCGACGACTACAACAAAATCATTCGCGGGAACGCATACGCCGGGTTGTCCGAATGGGGGCGGCTCTTGGCCGAGGGGGTCATAGCGGTCGCGCTCGCGTTCCTGGTCGACCTTACTATGCCCGCGTATATTCCGGACCTGTCTGTGTTCTTGCCTTTTGGAATAATCATTCCGATTGGAATCCTATATTTTGTCTGGGCTTATTTTGTCGTCGTCGGCACGGCGAACGCGGCCAATCTGACGGACGGGTTAGACGGAATGTTGTCGAAGGTTTATCTCTGCCCGATGGCGGTTATGGTGGTTGCGCTGGTCGGGGTCACGCGGACGGGCTTTATGCCGTCGTTGGTTTTTCTGCCCGAGGCGGCCGCGCTGTTCCCGGTGCTCGGCGCGGTGTTGGGCGCGGTCCTTGCGTTCCTGTGGTTCAACTCGAAGCCCGCCGCGGTCTTTATGGGCGATGTCGGGTCATTGGCGCTCGGCGGATTGCTCGGCATAGTCGCTTTGATTCTTAAATCCGAGGTCGTGCTCGCGGTCGCGGCCATGATGATGATTCTGATTCTGCTGTCGTCATTCCTGCAAATCTTTTATTACAAGTTCGTTGCGCCGCGCGGCCGCCCGCCGTTCCTGATGGCCCCATTGCATCATCACTTCGAGATGAAGGGCTGGGCCGAAACCAAAATCACCGACAGGTTTTTTATTCTGTCAGTGATATTTTCCGGCGTGGCGGTGGGAGTTCTTAAATTGTAGTGAATAGAGAACAGAGAACAGAGAACAGAGAATGGTTTGTTATTGCGCATCAATCCTCCAACAAGCATTCTCTGTTCTCTGTACTCTGTTCTCTTATTCGCTTTTCATTACAAATGAAAAGAAGCGACAGAAGTTTATTCACCAGCTGGTGGTTCCAAATCGATTGGAGCGTGATGGGCTTGGTCGCGGCGCTCTGCGCGGTCGGGATGCTGGCCGGTATCGCGAGCCCGCATCTTTTGCACAAGATTCTCGGCTTTTACGCGGCGGGCGCGTTCGTCCTGTTCGTCGTGCCGATGATGCCGCGGCGTTTGATTATCGCGGGCGCGGCGGTTCTCGGCGCGGCGGCGCTCGGCCTATTTTTATGGACCTATATTTCGCCGACTTTGATTCACAATTCCGCGCGGTGGGTGCGGATGGGCGGATTGTCTTTGATGCCCGCCGATTTTATGAAGCCCGCGTTTGTCGTGCTGACGGCGTGGTTTTTGGTGGAATGTAAAAAGGTATCAGGTATCAGGGAACAGGTATCAGAAGCCGCCGCCGGAGACTTCATAGGTGCGAAGAATCTTTGGACGGGCGGGTGGTGGCCGGTGTATCTGGCATTGTTCGGCGGCATTTTATTGATGATGTTTTTCCATCCCGATATTGGAAATATGTTTATGTATCTGGCCGTTTTTGCGGCGATGCTGTGGTGGCTGGGCGCGAAGTGGAAATATATCGGCGGCCTTGTCGCGCTCGGCGCGACGGCGTTCGCCGCGGCGTTTTCCCATCCGCATTTTCGCGCGCGCCTGCTCGGGACCGCAGATTCCTGGCAGACCGACCGGTCGATAGACGCCATCAAAAACGGCGGATGGTTCGGCCTTTGGGAAGAAAGCAACCTGTTCGAGAGGGTCCCCATGGCCAACACCGACTTTGTATTTTCCGGCATAGTCGAGATGTGGGGCGCCGTCTTCGCGGTGCTTTTATTGGCCGCGATGTTCGTCCTGTTCGCGGTCCTGTGGCGGCGCGCGGTCGAAAGCAGGGACGACTTCGGCGGGCTGGTCATTTTCGGCGCGGCGGTCTTTTTCGCGTTGCATACGATTATGAATATTATGACCGCGACCGGCGTTATGATGAAGGGCACCACCTTGCCGTTTATTTCATACGGCGGATCGTCTTTGCTTGCCTTTTGCCTTTTGTTTGCTATTGTTTTGGGCGTGATTAGACAGGATAAATGGGGGTTATAATAGAGAACAGAGAACAGAGAACAGAGAATAAGAGAATAAGAGAATAAGAGAAT
>JAISGC010000037.1 GCA_031263295.1 Rickettsiales bacterium | reverse complement strand
GTCGCCGAGCAGGTCGACGCGGCGAACCCCGGAAAAAACCTGGGGCGTTTCGTGCACCAGGGCGTCACCAGCTAAGACACCGAGGACACCGCGCAATCCTTGATGCTGTTCGAGGCCGGGCACATCGTATCCGCGGATTTGCTGAAAGTCGCGGCGGCCGCGGGCGCCAAGGCGCGCGTCTTCAAGTACGCGCCCGCGAACGGATACACGCATAACCAAATCGCCGAGCCCGTCACGATCGGAAAGCGATTCGCGGACTTCGAGATTCTGATGCGCGGGCAATTGCGGCGCTTCGACGCGGAGGTTCAGGGCGTCCGGCGCGCCAAGATTCGCGGCGCGGTCGGAATCTTCGGCGGCGGCCTGACGCCCGCGTTCGAGCGCTCGGTCGCGGACATTTTGGAGATGGGCGTCGCGGGCCCCTCGACGCAGATTCTGCCGATAGAATCATTGGCGCAATTTTTCGCGCCGCTTTCGATTATCGCCGGAATCGTCGAGAACTTCGCGCAGAATCTGCGCCTCGCGTCCGGAGACTTGGCCGAAATAAAAGAGGGCTTTCGGCGCGGGCAAACCGGCAGCAGCATTATGACCTTCAAGCAAAATCCGATAAACATCGAGAACATCACCGGCGCCGCGAGGAAGATAAAGGCCCTCGCGGGCGAGCTGATGTCCGCGACCGCCACCTGGCGCGAGCGCGACATATCGAACAGCTTTCAGGTTCAGCGCCATATAATTCCCGAGATGTTCGAGGCCGCCGAGCACATCGCGAAAAAGACGCTCGCCGTCATCGAAAACCTGCAAGTATTTCCGATTCAGGCGCACCGGAATCTGGCCAAATACGGCGACTTTATTTTCGCGGGCGCGGCCAAGGATTTCTTCGCGACGCAGCCCGACGCGGCGTCATGCGCGCAGTCCGAAATCTATTCGCTGATTCAGGAGCACTCCATCGCGGCGAAATACGCGGCCGATTTTCGCGGCGAGAAATCGCTGCTGTTCGACGCGCTGGCGCCATCGGTCGGCGAAAATGCGCGGGCGGATTTGCGCCGCGTTTTATCACTGCCGTATAACCTGCGCAACGCGCGCGAATATTACGATGTGGTCTACGGCGCGCGGCAATCGGACGACGGCGCGCACGATGCGATGGTCGATTATATCGTCGACAGCGGGCAGCTCGCGCGCTTCAAGCCGTCCGACTCGGCGGCGTTCATCTGCGATTACTGGAAGATTTGCGATGCGAACTATGCGGGCGGCAAGTTCGCGGACGAGCGCCGCGCCCTGGCCGCCGCATGCGCCCGCTTCACGGCCGAATTGGAAAAATAACTCGGGAACTTGTCATCGCGATTTCGGCGCGGGCAGGGCGGCCGCGCGCAGAAAATCGTCGCCGTCCGGCGACGCGGCATAGACATCCGGCGGAATAATTTTCAACTTGCCGCCGAAGCGCGAAACGAAACCGCAAAGGCGCCGCTCGCGCTCGGCGACGATTTCCGGCGCGGCGTTGTCGATGCTGCGGCCGCCGCCCTCTACGAAAACTATTTTGTCCGCCCGCCGCATCAGGGCTTCGGTTCCGTCCCACGCGTGCATCGCGCCGCCCGCTATGACATTGAATCCGGCGGCCAGCCATTCCAAAATCGCGCGGCCGACCGCGCCGCCGTGCTGCGCCTCGTCGATGTAAATATTTTTTGCATTCGGCGCGGCGGCGGCTATGTCGGCCAGCGCGGGCGGCTCGCCGTGTTTGTAATAAATGAACGGCACCGACGGGTCCAGTTTTATCGTGCGGCTTTGGCGCAGAAAGCCGTCGGCCTCGTGATTGTTGCACCCAAGAAATACAGCATCCGGATCTCGGTTGGCCAGGAATGTCATCCGACGCGTTTTTCCGGCCCCGGGCCGCCCGGTGAAGATTAAAAGTTTCGCGGTCATTTTTTTGATTATAAAACGGATTTCAATAAAGGCAAAAAATTATCCCTTTACATAAAAATCATAATCATTTATAATTCGACGGAACCAAGTTGGGAAACTTGGGTCGAGGATGTCGTAGTCCTTTATGAAAGCGGCGCGTTTTTGGCGCCGTATCCGAGCGCAAAAATGTTGCGGCCAGTCGGCCGTTTTTTTGCGCCATATTCCCGTTATGGTCGGGGAGCCGCACTGCGCAAGCTTTCGCGGGATAATGCTTTCATATTATCTACGAACTCCCCGACCGCATCAAGTTTTCCCGACGAAGCCGTGCCTGACGCGCGGTGTTCCCCTCCTTTGGAGGGGTGGCCCGCGAAGCGGGCCGGGGTGGTGGCGATAACGCGCTGTGCCTAAACCAAAACAAAAAATTGCAAAGCAATTTTTTGTCATTCCCGCGCAGGCGGGAATAGGGCTTTAAGACTTATAGCGAAAAACTTGTTTCACACACAAATAAAATTGTGAAAACAAGTAGTAGCGAAAAGTAAGGTTTAGAACCCTATTCCCGCTTTCGCGGGAATGACAAAAAACTTCGTTTTTTGTTTAGGTTTTGTCAGTGCAAATGTGAAGCACCACCCCGCCGCCCTTCGGGCGGCACCCCTCCAAAGGAGGGGAACACCCGCGGGAAGGCATCGCGCAACAAACAAAAACAGGGAGAAAATTATGAAAAATCAAATTAGCAACGAGCAATGCGCAATGGGTAATAGAAGCGCGCGACAGCGCAATAGCAAACTCCTATTGCTCATTGCTAGTTGCTCATTGCTCATTACCGGCGAAGCCGGCGCCGCTAAGCTGTGCAATAAAATAGCGCCGACTTGGGAAATGATTCCCGGGTCGGTCGGGCAGGGCGTCGCAGTCGGCGAAGGCTGTCG
>JAISGC010000011.1 GCA_031263295.1 Rickettsiales bacterium | reverse complement strand
GATGCGGCTTGCCACCCGAAGCGCGATAGCGCGAAGGGTGGTCGGGTCGAAAGCCCGGCATAGTCCGGCGTAGCGCCGGAGGCGCGGCGACGGACGAAGCCGGGGGGTTGAGAAATCATGTAAAAGTATGATTCCGTCGAGATTGCTCATCGGCGGCCCCCCGACCATAACGGGGACCGGTCGGACCCGCATTGGGTCATTGACCGGATGGGGCATAAAAAAGAGCCCTTCGCGGGCATCGATTCTATGCGCGGATACAACGCGGCGTAAAGGCCGACGTCGCTTTTACATGGGCTTCTCACAGCCCGAACGCAAGTTTCCCAACTTGGTTCCTCCATATTATAAATGATTATGATTTTTAAGTAAAGGGAAAACATTGGTGGACGCCGCAGGCGCAAGTGCACCACCCCGCCCAGCGGCCTGCCAGTCGTTTTGTCCATTCCTGTCACCAGTAAAGTCCTATGAGGAAACCGCCAGTTGGCAGCTATAACAATTTCTATTTTATTCCAAGTATTGTTTTCAATTGTTTCAATATGCCTGCTCGTCTGTCCCGTATAAAATCATTAAACTTATCAGGCGTCATTGAATATGATGGCATAAAATTATCTTTTCTATAATTATCGGGATTTTTGTTTTTCCTTTTACAGAAATCCGCTAACCATTCTTCTAGGCTCTGTGCTCGTTTTTCTTCGCAGTTTTCCGTGTGTTCCAATAACTGCAAATTAGCGATAAAATTCCCCCCATTTTTTAATTGCTCGTCTGTCAATTTTGATTTTGGATATATATGGTCTTCATTATATCTGATGTTTTCATAATCATAACTCGGATATAACAAAGTTAGTAATGTCCATGCGTCTGGTGAACCATAATATGATTCGTCCACCAGTTTTTCTAGTTGCTCTGGCAGAATATCCATCGTATGCCCCATAGCATTTGATTCTTTTACAATTTCATCCAAAGGAAAATCCGTTTTGCCTCTTATGATTTCGCGTAGTTTTGTTAAATATGCCGTTGTGCCACTGCTAAACGCACGAGAAAGCACCGATAGTTGAATCCAGCGCCGAACATTTAATAAATCTGCGTCTTCAATTTTTTTCTGTTCGTTCTGCATAAGAAATTGAGCGAACGGCAATACTATTAAAGTTGACTTCATTGTGTCTTTATTTAAGCCGAACTGATTAAAAATTTCACACGACTTTTTGATGTATTTAATAATTTTATCAAAATTATTAGAAATATGTGTTATTGTCTGTTTCTTGAAATTATCCGCATTGAACAATAAGTTTGCTCCTGTCAGATATAAACAACCGCGCAAAAATATGTCTTTTTCTATATTGAAATTGCATTCGTTATTTATGTTGTCTATCGCTTTATTTACTTTTTCTCGCCCATCGCCCCACTGATTTACAATCAGGGACATCAAAAAATCTGTATAGCCAAGTTTGGTTCCACCAGAATTTATGCGAATAAAAATATTCAGAATTTTATCCAAAGAATTGCTTTGTTCTTCATATGCATTTATTCTATCTTCGTTGATTGCAGAAAACAATCTGGTCATTATTCTATGTATCGTTTTCTTTTTCTCTTCATTAAAGCCAGAGTAGCCGTCAATTTTATTCTGATAATCAAGGTCTTCCTTGAAGTCCAAAACATCGCCGACCTTAAACCATAAGTATTTATTCGGCTGATTTTTATTATCTGTTTTAACCTTTTCTTCCGTCAAAAACTTAAATTCGTAATCATCTTTAATGTCATCAATTTCTGCGTCATTTTTATTATACAAAAGATTCAGATATAGGTAATTTTTACAGAAACTTTCGGCTACATTCCAAGAATAATTTCTTTTATGCAAATTCATATATCCACATAATCCAAGATAAAATGCTGTCAGTCGCTGTTGTCCATCTAATACCCCAACAATCTCTGTTTCTCCCGCTGGCGGATATTCAGGATTATGATTTTTCGTATTATCATATTCATCGTATTGTTTCATGAATTCATAAAATTTATATGTATCATCAGCAGGCCTGTCATATTTCCAAAATAGCAATGAGCCAAATGGGTATCCCGATAGCACGGAATCAAATAGCTTTTCTATCTGCTCTGGTTTCCATACCATTTCTCTCTGGATTGCGGGTAAAACATATTTGTTTTTCCTTATTCCAAGAATTGCATTTTTTATTGAAATTTGAATATACGCCATTTTTTATTTCTCCACATTTTCTAACTAAACAAATCAAACCTTATTTCCGAACGGTACTTCACTGGCTTCGCCGTGTATTATAAAGGCTTATGATTTTTATATAAAGAGAATTATCAATTAGTTCGACCAGCCCGGCCTTCGCTGCTGCGCAGCTTCGGCGGGCACTCAATTTTCTCAATCTCGCGCTTCGCGCTCGATAGCGAAAATTGGTGGTGGGCGACACGAGACGAGTTTAGAACTGATTGGCCCGGCCTTCGTTGCTTCGCAACTTCGGCGGGCACTCAATTTTCTCAATCTCGCGCTTCGCGCTCGATAGCGAAAATTGGTGGTGGGCGCGCGGGGATTCGAACCCCGGACCCACTGATTAAGAGTCAGTTGCTCTACCGACTGAGCTACGCGCCCCAAGGGTCGGGCGGCATTATAACATGCCGCGCGCGCATTGCAAGCGTAAAAAATAAGGGGTTAGGGGTTAGTGGATTTTGTTGACGGCGTTTGTTTTTTATGAACAAACTTGTCACGCGCCACACTAACCCCTAACCCCTTCCCCTAACCCCTTATTTCCCCTTGCGCCCGCGCGATTTATTTCCTACGATTCGTCGGCCTTGGTTCGGAGAAACGCGTTGTTGCCGTCAAACGGGCGATGCGGAGCCGGGACGCGCTGTCGCCGTTGAACGGGCGGCGCGAACTTCATCAAGAACTATAAGGAGTGAATGATGAGAAAAACGAAACTTGCGATTGCGCTCTCGGTGTTTGCCGCGCCCGCCTTCGCCGCGACAACCAACTTGGAAAATCCCCTCTACGCGCCGAAAACCGGCGAGGTTTATTCCAAAACCAACGCCGGCATTATGTCCAAGACCGCCGACGGATCGGACGCCCATAAAAAAATCGGCCACGACGGCGAGCGCGAGTTCCCAATCTGGCGCCTCGGCGAAGAAATCGGCGTCGGCATCAACGACCGCCTTTCGGTCAACGGCGCGTTCGGATACACGATTGACAACGACATCGACCGCGAGGGTATGCACCTGGGGCGGCTCGGCCTGACATACCGGGCGTTCGACGGAACCGCGACGGACGGCTGGGTATTTGACATCTATGCGGACGCGCACCTCGGCGGCGTCAGCGCGATGAAGGGCGAGTTCGACATCTTCAACAAGTCGTTCAAGTATGACAACTATGCGAACGGCCGCTGGGGATTCTATGCCGGAATGCGCGCGGGCAAGACATTCGGCGACCTGACGCTGTCGGCGTTCGGCGAAGTCCTGCAAACATACGGCAACGACAACAATAAAATCCGCCTGGGCGACAGCATCAAAACGGCAGAGGATTTGATTGTCGCGCAGAGCATCAATCCCGCGAACTTCGCGACATACTACGCCGCGTGCCAGGGCGGAAACGCCGGGGCTTGCCAGGCCGTGCAGCTGATTGGCATCGCCGGAATGGACGATGTCCTGTCGGTGAAATTAAAATCGACGACGGAGTTCAATGCCGGATTGCGCGCGTTCTATGACCTTAAAAACAATTGGTCGTTGGGCGGCGGATTCACATACAAGCATCACGCGGACAACGGCGTGAAGGGCGTCGCGGTTCAGCAGGGCAACGCTCCGGCGAATGCGGTCGCGAACGCGATTGCCGCGGGCTTGAGCGATATGAACGACGGCTTCGACGAATATATTTTGTCGGCGTCGGTCGCGAAGCAATTGAACGACTCGGTTCAACTGGCGGCCTATGGCGAATACACGATGGACACTTCGCATCCCAATTCCCAGAACGGAACGGATGCCAAGGCCGAGGTCGGCGTGCGCGTGAACGCGAGGTTCTGATTCCAGAGCCTAATTCCCCTTCCCTTGGGGAAGGGGTGGCGGCGAAGCCGCCGGGGTAGGGGAAATTGATAAAGTGGAGTCCACTACCCCGTCATCGGCCTTCGGCCGATGACACCCCTTCGCCAGCGAAGGGGAATTAGGCTCTGGAATAAAAAAATCCGCGCGATGCGCGGATTTTTTCAGGTGCCCTGTAAGCCGGATTCTGTCCCGGCGCCGGTATCTCAACCCGCGCCATGCGATATGATTAGTCTTGAACGCGCGTTGCCGCGCGCCTCTGTTGCCCCCTACCCGTTCCAGGGTCATAGCCCCCATGCTGGAACCTATTCGGGGTTGCTGCGGATAGAGATTGCTCGTTTCACTCAGAACTGAATCTGCTCGTCTCTGCTGCTCTGATCGTCGGGTTGCCCCGCGCGGCCGTTGGCCGCTATCCTTGCTATGCGCAGTCCGGACTTTCCTCACCGCCCTTGCGGGCCAGCGCCACATCGCAGACACCTGCGGGCCAGAGTGTGCCATAAATACGATGGATTGCAAATTATATTTTAACGACTAACTCCTAACGACTAGTGACTAACGAACGCGCGCCGATAGGCGCGCGACATTTATTAGTCACTAGTAGTTAGTCACTAGTCGTTAAAAATTATTTCTCATTCATCCACTTCCTGGCCAGGCCCGATTTCAGAATATAGAAAATTGTCGGCGCGGAAATACCCGTCAGAGTCCAGAACAGCGACTTGGCGTTGTCCATCATATCCGCCGCGGTCATCGACGGGGCCGCATCCGGATGCATCGGATCGCCATAGCCGATAAACAATATATTCAGCAGCATATATCCGACCGACCACGCCGCGCCCATGGCCATTCCGCCGACGACCGACGCGCCCGCCTGGGGCAGCGTTTTCTTCGCGGGATGATTCGCGAAGTTTTCGCGGAACTGGACGAACCGCGGATGCATAATCAATTTGTATGCCGCCGTAGTCTTGAAATACTCGCGAAAGATTTCTTTATTTGCCATTTTGTTTCCTCTGTTTTTTTAGTGACTAGTGACTAACGCCTAACGACTAACGAATGCGCGCGCCGACATTAGTCACTAGTCGTTAGTAGTTAGTCGTTAAAATATCACCTGTCCGCCCAGCGTCGCGTCTTTCGGCAGCGGGCCGAAGGCCGAATCCCGCGAGACATAAATATTTCCGCCGACCGAAAACGGCCCGCAGAACTTCAACAGCCGAACATCGCGCAGGGACAAATTGCCCGTGACTCGCAATCCGCAGGGCAGCGTGTATCTGCGCATATTTTGCAGGAACAGATTGCCGTCTATCTCCGATACGCCTTTTAATATTACGGCGCGGCCGTGCCCGTCAATCACTATGTCGCCCGCGATACGGGATGTCTGGCGGGGCGCGCCTTGCCGCGAAGCGGCAATAGTTGTTTTCAGAGGCAATGTAAGAATATTTTTTTTCGCCTTGACTGCCGCCGGGATTTTTTTCATCGACGCGTTTTTTTCGCGGATGATTTTTGCGTTTGTCGGCCGGACATATTTCGGCGTCCGAACCGCGGCGCGGAGTTTTTCCGGGCTTCGCGCAATAACTATGGTGGCCGCAGGCTTGGTCGGGCGCCGAATGGTTACGGCGGCCACGCGGCCATAAAGTATCCAGAGAAGAGCGACTATCACGCCCAAGAGCGCGATATTAAAAACGACCAGCCAGTTCATACGGCGCGAAATCGCGCGCGCCTTCTGCGCGAAGCGACGCATCCATTCGCGCACGCGGCCATTACCCGCGCCGGATTTTTTCGCCGCGACCTTGCCGGCCGCGCTGTCAAGAATCTCTTTCTTCTCGGTCATACGCCGATTATATACAAAAATATAGGTTTGTCAATACTTAAAAATCAGTAAAAAAATGTCGGAACCAGCGCGTCCCGCCTGCAATTTCGGACAGACACAATATCGACCGTATCGCCTTCTATTTTATATATGATGCGATGATTTTTGCATATCGCCTGGCGAAAGTTTTTGTTTTGCAGGTCGTCTGCAAATTGCATCTCCGGGACCTTTTGTTTTGATTCCGGCATATCCGCAAGCGCAAGCGCCGCGGTCTTTATTTCAAGATAAACAGCCGCCGCGGTATTCGGGCTATCTTTCGAGATGTAGTCGTGTATGGCTTGCAGATTTTGTCGAAACTCGTCCGACAGATGCAATTTGTATGATTTCATATCCGTATGCCGTTTTCTTTTTCGAATTTGCTGAAAAATTCGTCCGCTGGAAGATAGCGGCCGTTTTCAATATCGTCCATTCCGCGGCGTATGCTGTGCAGGACAGCCATAGTCTCCTGATCGTCGAGCATTTTCTGATACGCGTCGCAGTCTATCAGAACGCTGCGGACGCGCCCGTTTTTCGTTATCGCGACCGGGCGTTGGGATTCCTCGGCGTATTTCATAATCTCGGCGGCGCTGTGGCGAAGGTCGCTTATCGGCCGAATGCTTTGCTGTATGTCCATATTTTGCACCTTATTTGTTGCATAATTTGTATCATAATTATGACATAGAGTCAAGACTTGAAATCGGGCTCGGATGCCATTATATTATGTCGCATAAAAAGGAGACGAAACGATGCTGAAACCATTGCATAATTACATATTGGTCAAACCCATTGAAGAAACCAGCAAGACCGCGGGCGGGATTATCATCCCCGACACCGCCAAAAACAAGCCCTCCACCGGCGAGGTCATCGCCGCCGGGCCGGGCGACAAAGACGCGCCGGTTTCTGTAAAGCCCGGCGACCGCGTTCTGTTTGGAAAATGGGCCGCATCCGCGAACGAGGTCAAACTGGACGGGACGGATTATATTCTTATCAAAGAAGCGGATATTCTAGGGGTTTTATAGTGACTAGTGACTAACGACTAGTGACTAATATCGGCGCGCGAAGCGCGCACATCTGTTAGTCGTTAGTAGTTAGTCACTAGTCGTTAAAAAACCATTAAAGAAAATTAAAGGAGTTAAAAGATGTCAAAAAACATTTCATTCACCACCGAAAAAATCAAGGCCGGGGTCAATAAACTGGCCGATGCGGTCAAAATCACAATGGGCCCGATGGGTCGCACGGTTATCATCGAAAAGTCATACGGCTCGCCGGTCGCAACCAAGGACGGCGTCTCGGTCGCCAAGGAAATATCTTTGCCGGACGCAGAGGAAAACATCGGCGCAAAATTATTGCAAGGCGTCGCGAAAAAAGCCGGGGATGCCGCGGGCGACGGAACGACAACCGCGACGCTGTTGGCGCAGGCGATATTCAACGAGGGCTATAAAATGGCGGCGGCGGGGATGTCCGCATCCGACCTGAAACGCGGGATTGAAGTCGCGGCGGCCGCCGTGGTCGCGGACATAGACGCGCACGCAAAGCCGGTGAAAGACGCGAAAGAAATCGCGCAGGTCGCGACGATTTCGGCGAACGGCGACGCGGAGCTTGGAAAACAAATCGCGGATGCAATGGACAAGGTCGGCAAAGAGGGCGTGATAACGGTCGGCGAGTCCAAGGGCCTCGCGACCGAAATCGAAATCGCGCAGGGTATGCAGTTCGACCACGGCTTCCTGTCGCCCTATTTTGTGACGAACAGCGAGAAGATGGAGGCGGTCTTGGAGAACGCGCAGATTCTGGTCTCCGAGAAAAAAATCGCGAACCTGCAATCGTTGCTGCCGATATTGGAACCGGCGGCGCAGTCGGGCCGGCCGCTCCTTATAATCGCGGACGATGTCGAGTCGGAAGCGCTCGCGACGCTGATACTGAATCGCCTGCGCGGCGGGCTGAAAATATGCGCGGTCAAGGCGCCCGGATACGGCGACCGCCGCAAAGAGATGCTGCGCGACATCGCGGTGCTGACCGGGGCCGAGGTCATATCGGACGATATGGGAATGAGTTTCGAGAACATCACGCCCGCGGTTCTGGGGTCGGCGAAATCGATAGTGGTCGACAAGGATAAAACTCTGATTGTCGACGGCGCGGGGGACAAGAAAGAAATCGACGCGCGCGCGAACGAAATCCGCCGTGCGCTCGACACCGCGACATCGGATTACGATAAAGAGAAACTGGCCGAGCGGCTCGCGCGCTTGGTCGGCGGCGTCGCCGTGATAAAGGTCGGCGGAATGACCGAGGTAGAGGTCAAGGAAAAGAAAGACCGCGTCGACGACGCGCTGGCCGCTACGCGCGCCGCGGTCAAGGGCGGGATCGTCCCCGGCGGCGGCGTGGCCCTGGTCCGCGCGCGCGCAAGCGTCGCCAAATCGCAGCCCGCGGGCAACGACGCGACACGCGCCGGAATGAATATTCTGCTGACCGCGCTGACCGCGCCGTTCAAGCAGATTGTCGAAAACGGCGGCACCAACGGCGATGTCGTCCTGAACAAAATCGCGGACGATTACAACGCGGGCTATAACGCGGCGACGGGCGAGTTCGGCGATATGATAAAGATGGGAATCGTCGATCCGGCGTTGGTCGTCAAGACCGCGTTGCAGGCGGCGGCCAGCACTGCGGCGACTATGCTGACCACCGGCTGCGTGATTTCCGACATACCCGAAGAAAAACCGGCGGCCCCGATGCCCCCGATGCCGATGATGTAGTAAGGAAACAATTGTGAAAAATAAAAAAGCGGCGGGCGGAACCCTTGCTCTGATCTTGGCGGCGACTACGGCGTTCGCCGCCTGGGGCGTTGCGAAGAAAATCGACGGCGGGGCGAAGATGCTGAAAGAGCCGCTGAACATCGCGACCAACGGCGGCCGCGTGATGTTGGAGGGATACGACGAGGCCGACCTGCCGATAATCACTTTCGTCGAACCGGCGCCCGGCGGAGCCACGGATGTGGAGATACCCGGATACGACAGAGTGATCACCATGGTCAGCAACGAGTTTGAGGACCTGCCGAAAATATCCGTGGCCCGCCTGATTCCCAAAACCAGCCGCGGATACGCGAAAATCCCCGCCGGCCTCGATTTCGTCCGCCCGTCGCCGAAGGATATTATCGCGAAGATATTCGGCGGCCGAATAAGATAGGGCGCGCGAAAAATTATTTAATTGCAATGCGCATTTTTAAGTGCAATAATTTTATCAACGCGCGGGATTTGTTCGCGCAAACAACGCATCAAAAAGGATTACACTATGCGTCAAGGAACGGTAAAATGGTATAACGGCAAGAAATGCTTTGGATTCGTGTCGCCGGACACTCCGAACGAGGCGGGGAACAAGGACGATGTCTTTGTGCACGCGTCGGCATTGCGGGCGGCGGATCTGCGCTTTCTTAACGAGGGCGACATCATCAGCTTCGACGACGAGGAGCGGGGCGGCAAATTGTCCGCGACCAATGTCCAGATGGTCAAGCGCGACGAGGAATCGGCCAAGCGCTTTCAGGAGCGCCGCAGCGAGCGCCGCAGTTCCTGGGGCGACGACGACCGCGGGGATCGCGGCGGCGATCGCGGGGGATTCTCGCGCGGACCGCGCCGTGATCGCGACGATCGCGGAGGCCGCGGCGGCAACCGGGGCGGCGACCGCGACGGCGGCGGCTTCTTCGGAAAAATGTTCGGAAAGAAATAAAAAAATCCCCGCAAGGGGATTTTTTAACGACTAACACTCGCGACTAGTGACTAGTGGGGTGCCCGCCGCCGCGCCGCCGTTAGTCACTAGTCGTTAGTCACTAGTCGTTAAAAACTTAAATCATCCCTCCGACCGCCGCGTTGACTGTTTTTGGGGCGCTTCCCATCGCAATATGGCACGCGCAGATTTCGGGACAGGTCGCGCGGCCGCCGCCGCATCCGCCGATTCCGCCCCAGTTTTCCGCGCCCAAGTTAGTGATTATAAACACGCTTTCGTATGGATATGTCATTTTGCAGGCGCATCCTTTCTTTCCGGCCTGCGGCCCGTCCACGCAGGCCGAGACTCCGGCGACGCGGACGGCGGAACAATTATAGTTCGCGGGCGCGCCGGTTCCGCCATAAGTCCCCGTATGCGAGTATCCGGAGCAGGCGGTTTGCGGGCCGCTGCCGCCGGTGCAGGCGCCGATTACGAACGACCCGTCCGCCGCGTTGAAGTATTGCGCGCCGCTGCGGATGTCGTATTGGCACATCTTTGCGGCGTCGGCTTCGCCGCCGCCAATTAGCAAAGTGCAAATTGCAAAGTTCAATGACAGCCTGCCGAATGCACTGATGCCTTTTCGCGCGCCGCAATTGAACTTTGCACTTTGTAAATTGAACTTTTTCATAATTTTCTCCCTGTTTTGTTTGTTGCGCGATGTCTTCCCGCGGGTGTTCCCCTCCTTTGGCGGGGTGCCGCCCGACGGGCGGCGGGGTGGTGGCGATAACAGGCTGTGCCCGCTTCAAGCACCACCCCGGCCCCTTCGGGGCCACCCCTCCAAAGGAGGGGAACACCGCGCGGAAGGCACGGCTTCGTCGGGAAAATTGGAATCGGTCGGGCGGTTAGTAAATCATAAAACGAATGATTCCGTCGAGATTGCTCATCGGCGGCCCCCCGACCATAACGGGGCCGGCCAGACCCGCATTGGGTCGCGCGGCCGGTGGCATAAAAAAGGCGGCAATTTGCCGCGTGCGCCCGGTCTTTTCGACAAGGCGTTTTTTATGCGCGGATTACGACGCATCAAACGCGCCGCATAATGTGGGATTTTCTAGGTCCCGAACGCAA
>JAISGC010000083.1 GCA_031263295.1 Rickettsiales bacterium | reverse complement strand
TTGATTCGCGCTCGACAGACGCCGCGCCGATTTGCGCGTTCAAGGTCCCGATTGTCGCGGTCAGACCCGCGCGCTCGTTCTGCAAATCGGCCAACTTTTTTTCATAAGACGCGACCAAGTCCGCCTGTTCGCGGGCCATTTTTTCGCGCTCGCCGCCAATATCGTTCTGCATCTGCTCGCGCTCGCTCATCAGTCCGCCGTTTTCGTCGACCAGCGCATTGACCTCCGTTTCGAGCTCGGCCCGCGTCATATCCAGCGTAATCAGCTCGTCGCGCGCCGTCAGCAGCAGCGCCTTGGCCGTCTCCTCGCTTTCCTTCAACGATTCAATCGTCTGCGTATGCTCGGCGTTGATTTTGCGCAGTTTGGCAATCTCGACCTTTTCGGTCCCGCGGTTGAAGACATTGGTCGTCGTCCACAGAAACACGAAGACAATCAGCAAAAATATCATAACGATGACCAGGTTCGCGAACAAGTCCACGAACGACGGCCAGGCATTATTTCTCTCCCGAACCCTTATCATTTCGCCCCCCTCTTGGCTATCGTGCTTTCAAGTTTCTCGACCGCGTTCGCGAGTTCGGCGACATCGGGCGAGACGCGCGTCTTGGTCGCGAGATTCTCTTCCAGTTCGCGGAATAAAGCGCCCTGCGCAAGCGAAGTCTGCAATCCAAGGAACCCGACCAACAAGGAGCCGCCCAACCCCAGGAACGAAGTTGAAAACGAAATCCCGATTCCGGCCAGCGGATTGGCCAGGCCCGTCCGCACGGCCTCCATAACATTCTCGTCCTCGAAGGAAATATTGTTCAGCATCTCGGCGAATCCGCCGGTCGTGTGAAGCAGCCCCCAGAATGTGCCCAATAGCCCCAGGAAAATCAGAACATTGGTCAGATAGCGCAAGGACTCCCTCTGATCCTCGAACCTGTTCATAATAATATCCATCAGGTTGTTCAAGGTCTGCGCGGAAATAAAATTATTCCCGGCCCGCGAGAGCATTATCGCGGTCGGCCGCAGAACCACCGGCGGATAATCGCCCGCCCCGCGAAGCCGCCCCGCGAAATACCGCCGCATCCAATTGTATTCGGGCAGCAATGAGAAAATCTGCCAAAAACACGCCATTATTCCGAAAATGGTTATGCCGATGATGGTCCCGTTGAGATAGATGTTGGTCAGCGCGAACCGCATAAAGTCCTCGCGAATAACGAACAAGCCGAACACGACCAGCGCGGTGAACAAAGCCATTCGGTTCAAGTGTTTATGAAATGCGCCCGCCATCTTTCGCGACTTCTCCCTTTTGATGGAGATTACTAATTTCGGACGCGGCGGGTCAAGAGGAAAGAATGAGCAATGCGCAATGAGCAGTGAGCAATGGCAACACGCCTTCACACGCCGCCATTGCTCACTGCTCATTGCTAACTGCTAACTAATGAAGCCTTTCCGCCACAATAACCGCAGATCCGGTATAGACGAACAGAGTTATTCTGAACGCGCGCATATTCGTAGCGTCGAACATATTTGTGATAAAAATATCGGTCGTGCCGTATCCAATATCGCCGGACTCGGTGTCGGGATTGAACTCTGCTCCGTTGGCGACATCGTTTCCGGCATTGGTCTTGCCGGTAACCTGCTCGCCGGCGCCGCCATAGAAATGCTGGGACTTCACGCCGAGGCGCACCGACGCCCCGGTATCGTTGACAATCCGAATGCCCCAATAGTTCGACGAGCTCTGCTTTATCGCGCGAAAAATATATCCGCCGAGTTCCACCTGAACCGATTGCCCCGAAGACGCGCCGGTAATCGCGGCGGACTTTCTGGGCGGCAGTGAATCGTCGACATACTTTTTCGTCGCGGCCTGCATATCGTGAACGGGATGCTCGGCCAAGTGCAGCGCCCCGGTCATAACGCCGCCAGCCCGCGGCAATGCGGCCTCGGCCATCTGGCCGTGCTCGGCGGTCGCGAAGTCCCCTATGCTCAATGCGGCGGCCGTGCCGAGCTCGGGCCGGTCGGCAAGGTCGTAAAAACTCCCGCTGAATGCGGGCTGGGACAAGACCCAAGACTGCGTCGCCATATCGTCGAGGTCGGAGAGGTTGGCCTTGCGCGACAGGCCGTCGCGGACAAAGCCCTCGGTCGCAAGGGGCTTGTCAAACGGAAACAGCCCCGCGCGCGCCGACGACGGCAACAACGCCGCCGCGATTAAAATTGCTTTGATAAAGAATCGCATATTTACGGCAATTCAGACCAAGCGTCGGCCGTAGTGTTCAACGAACCCCATTCCCAGCCGGTTTCGGTCGCGACCATAACATTGCCCGCGTTCGCCTGGCCGCCGACAATGGCGTCCTGCTTGCCGTTCAGATCCAGCCCGCCTATCGCGGTCTCCAAATCCTCGACGCGGCCGCCCAATGTTCCGACCGATGTGGTCAATGTGGTCACGGCGCCCGCATCGGCCTTTCCCGCGAGCCCGGTCGCCATTTCTCCGCGCACCGCCTGGATACCGCCGCGGACGAATCCTTCGGTCGCTATCACCTTCGGCGTCGGAACGGGATCCCCGTTCGCCGCGATTGCCGCCGTCGGCGCGGCTATCGCGGCCAAGGCCATTATATTCAGTATCTTTTTCATTTCATCCCTCCAAGGTTTGTTTGTTAAATATTTGCCCCTAAAAAACCGCCGCAATAAGGTCTTGCGGAGGTTGGAGGTTGATTACAATTTCAAGGAATTGCGCCGCTTATTCAATATATTCGCGGGCCCTCCAACCAAAGTTGGAGGTGTTTGTCGTCCACACCAGGACGCCTTGAATCTGGTAATCACACCACATCGCGGAATCCCCGCGACATGGGCATTTTATCATATTTGGAAAATTGCAGGAAGGGGATTTTTAACGAATGAGCAATGCGCAATGAGCAGTGAGCAATGGCGGCGCGCGAATGCGGGTTCCCATTGCTCACTGCTCATTGCTCGTTGCTCGCTAATGTGATATAATTGCCCCGCAATGAAAACCAAGCGCGTGTTTATTTCCGGCGGCGAAAATTACCCGCCCGAAGAAATCAAGGCGGAACTGGATAAAATCCGGGCGGAGTTGATGCTGGGCGACGATGTGGTGCTATTTGGAATCCCGGCCGAAACGAACCGCGAACCGCAAACCGCGAACCGCGAAGCAAAAATCATTCCCTTTCCGATTCGGAAAAAACCGATATTGAATATTATCGCGAGACCCGAGGATTCGACGCCGGAACCGGCGGCCGCGCCGACAAGAATCGAAATCGAGCAAACCGAAAGGCTGGTCGTCGACTTCGACGATGCCGAGGATGACGAGCCGACAAGCATCACGGATATTCTGGGCAAACTGCCGTCAATCAGCGAGGATCCTCTGCCCGCGCAGTCGATGCCTGCGGCGCAGGCCGCGGCCGGAACAACTGCGGGCATCGCCCTGACCGACGAGTTCGTGGATTTTCTCGACAAAGACCCGCTGCCGAAAAAGACGAAGGTCCTGCCCTTCAAGCGCAAGAAAAACGCCTTCACCAATGTGCTCGGGGACTTGTTCACATTCGCGGGCGGCGCGGCCAACGACGATTCCCGCGACTATGTCCTGCCCGACTTCATCAAACGCCCGTGAATCTCAATTCATAATTCACAATTCATAATTCATAATTGGTGCCTTGTCATTGCGCAGCGGAGCAATAACGCGCTCTCCTGCCCCACGAAGTGGGGCGGGAAAGTTTTGCTTGGCGAGCGCGATAGCGCGAGCCCTAGCAAAACTTGGGTGGGGAAAATTATGAATTGTGAATTATGATTTATGAATTGCTCAGTTAAACCAACTGCCGCCATGCTTGCCGCATTCAAGCGCGCAGCTTTCGATGCACGGGCCGGTGAACAAAAACACCGGCGGCAAAACAATCGGCCAGGTAATCCGGCAAATGCAGTTCGTCCCCCCTGCGTATCCGTCCGGATTCATGGGCGACGAATCGCTCAACCACGAATCCCAATAGCTGCCTGTTTTCACTCCATTCAGGCAGTATGCGTCGCCCGACGCCCGGCGCGTCGCGCAGAATGTCGAGACATCGGCTCCCGCTTTCGCCGCGTTGCCGCATCCGGCGCCAAAGGCGAAATACTGATGCGGCGCGGCGCCGTTCGACGAATAGGCGTATGACTCGAACGATAGCTTGCAAAGCTTCGCCCCGTTCGCGACCATCGGCGCGAGCAAAAATATTGCGATAAGTTTTTTCATTTTTTTCTCCCTGTGTTTGTTTTTTGCGCGATGCCTTCCGCGCGGCGTTCCCCTCCTTTGGAGGGGTGCCCCGCGAAGCGGGGCGGGGTGGTGTTTCACATTTGCACTGACAAAACCTAAACAAAAAATCCTGAAAGGATTTTTTGTCATTCCCGCGAAAGCGGGAATAGAGTTCTAAACCTTACATTCAGACACTACTTGCTTTCACGCTTACATCCGTATGTGAAACAAGTTTGTTGTTAGAAGGTTAAAAGCCCTATTCCCGCCTACGCGGGAATGACAAAAGTTTTTTTGCAAAAACTTTTGTTTTGGTTTCGTCAGTGCCGTTCTTCGCCACCACCCCGCCGCCACTTCGTGGCGGCACCCCTCCAAAGGAGGGGAACACCGCGCGGAAGGCACGGCTTCGTCGAAAAACTTGATGCGGCCGGGGGGTTGATACATCACATTTAGAAATGATCCCGCGAAATTACTTATCGCGGCCCCCCGACCATAGCAGGGCCGGTCGCATTGACCGGATCGCATAAAAAAACGCGGCCGAACGGCCGCATAATTTTACGCTCGGATTTCGACGCGAAACGCGCGCCGTCTAAATGAGAGCTTATCAAGGCTCCGACCCAAGCTTCCCAACTTGGTTCCCCCGCATTATAAAAGATTATGATTTTTAAGTAAAGGGAATTATCAATTCATAATTCATAATTCATAATGCATAATTCATAATTATATTCAGCGCTCGCTACGCTCGCCAATTATGAATTGTGCATTATGAATTAAAAATCCCCCTTCGGGGGATTTTTATATGCTGTCCGCGTTGACCCACCTGCCGTCTTTCAGCAGGCCCGGGGCCATATTCTCTTCGTCGCGCAGGCGCCCAATCGCGCGCTTGGCGTCCGTCGCCGAAAGGTTCTGAATACGAATCTTATACATACCCGATTCCTCGACAATCACGGCCGAGCCTATCGACGAGATGCGGTTCGCTATCGAGTTCGCCGATTCGGACGAGTAATAGGCTCCGACCTGAACGGTATAGGGGCCGGTGGTCGTCGCGGGAGCTGAAACTGAATCGCTTGTCGTCGTTGCGGGCGCCGCGGTCGTCGCGGTTCCGTTGGACAAATCTTTGGCCTTCTGCGATTGCGCCGCCAGAATCTGAACCTGAACCTTTGTCTGGCCCGTCATACCGAGTTTCTTTGCCGCGGCCGGAGACACATCCATCAAGCGGCTGTTGACGAAAGGCCCGCGGTTGTTGACGCGCACATCGGCCGTCTGTCCGTTTTCAAGATTCGTGACGCGGACGATGGACGGCAGCGGCAGGACCTTGCTGGTCGCCTGCATCGCGTTTCCGTCGAACATCTCGCCGTTGGTGGTCGCGACGCCGTTCAAATCGACCGGCACGATTCCGGCGGTCCCGGTCGTGTTATAGTTCATATCCTCGGCGGGCGTGTATTGAATATCCTCGATTTTATAGGGCGTGCCGATGTAGTACTTCGGCCCCGCATAGGCCAGGGCGTCGGCCGCCGCATTCGGCGCGGCCTGCGCGGCCTGCGCCGCAGGCGCCGCTACATCGGTGGTCCGCGACTGGGCATAGTCGTTTCCGACCGAATTATTCAATGATTCCTCGGCCAGCCCCGCGTCTTTTCCGGACGCGAAATCCCCGTTCATCCCGTTCAGATTTCCGCAAGCGGCCAAGGCGAGCGCCGCCATCAAAGCCGATAATTTTTTCATGGATTTCTCCTTCCCTAATTCTTCTTTGCAATTTTATCACAAAAAAGCGCGGAGGGCAAATATATTATAGCGGCGGCCGCGATTGCAATCGCCAGAGGAATCAGGCCGGTTATCATAGGCCGTGCGAACCATAGGCCCGCGCCCATGGCCAAAGACAGAACCCAAAACGCGCCGACATTCGCGCGCCCGCGCCACAGCCCGCGACGAACGCAGATGCGCCGCAGCCAAAAGTTCCGGCAAAGCCCCGACGCCAGGGTTCCGACCGGCACGGCCAAGTATCCGATTTCGGGCGCCAGCGCAACCATAACCGCAACGCCGAAGCCGAGCGTTATCGCGCCGACCTTGACCGGCGTCTTCGCATCTCCGGACGCATAGATGGTTTTAAGATAAATCTGGCTGGTGGTCATTGCCGGCAGCGCCAGCGCGCCAATCATAATCGCCATCGCGACCGCGGTCGTCGCATCCGCGGTCCAGGCGCCGCGCTCGAACAGAAACCTTATCATAGGCTCGCTCAACGCAATCAGCCCGAACATCGCGGGCAGTATAAACATCAAGGATTGCCGCATCGCGGCGCTCTGATACTTTCCGACCGCATCCATTTTGTCGGCCGAAATCGCATCCGATATTTTGGTCAATAAAATCGTCCCGGCGGCCAGCCCCACAACCGCGAACGGCAGCTGAACCATCCGGTCCGCGTAATAAAGCCAGGACACCGCGCCCGATTGATATGACGCGACGATAACGCCGACGATAACATTCAGCTGATAAAAACCGCTGCCCAAAAATCCCCAGCCCATCCGCCGCGTCATGGTTTTAATCAGCGGATTCCACCGCGGCCGAACCAATTTCAATCCGAAGTTCCGCCGCCGCAGGCGCGCGGCCAAAATAGCAATCTGAACAACGCCCGCAATCAAAACCGCGACGGCCAACGCCGTCAAATCAGCGCCGAAGGAAAGCACCGAAAGAATCAATGCGACATTCAGAACCAGCGGCACCGCCGCGGCCACCGCAAAATCGGAAAACGCGTTCAGTATCGCGGATAAAAATCCCGCGCTGCAAACCAGAATTATATAGACGAACATCACGCGCCCGATATGGACCGCGGCGGCCATTTTCTCGGCGTCGAATCCGGGCGCTATGCCGAGCATAACAAGCGGCATAAATATCTCGAACAGCAGAGTCAGCGCGAGCAGGATAACAAGCAGCCACGCCAAAGCGTTCGCGGCAAAGTCCGCGGACTTTTTCTCGCGCGAAAACATAGGAATAAAGACCGACGACATAGCGCCTTCGCCCAATAAATCGCGGAACAGATTCGGCAGCTTGAACGCGGCCAGGAATATATCGGACAGGCGCCCCGCTCCAAGCACGCGCCCGATCAGCACATCGCGCGCGAATCCCAGAACCCGCGACGCCGCGGTCCAGGCCCCCACTCCGAAGATTTTTTTCGATAACGACATCCGTGGAATGATACAGCAATCCTAACGCTTTGACAAGCGGCGCAATAAAGATGTATGCTCGCCGCCAGAGAGCGGATGCAGGGGGCGAACCGGAGAAACAAAATTGAAATCGGAAGAAATCGAAAAGAAATATCTTGTGGACGCGCGGCTGCTTGAATTGCAAACCCTGATGGACGCGGGCCTTCTGGTCAGCGATATGGTCCAGGGATATTTGCCCGTGACGGACGGCCTTGCGCTCGAAGAAGACGGGCTCCGCATAAACGAAAATCTGTTCATCCCGGCGCCGAAGGAAAAGCTCGGCGACATACGGGAGAAGATGCTGGACGAAAACGGGCGCTTTCCGATGCGCGATGTCGAATTGCGCGTCCGTTCGATACGAACGCCCGGCGGCCGCGGCGAAAGCCTGTTCACCATAAAGGGCCCGGCCATAGCCGGAGGCTCGCAGCGCCACGAGGTGGAGTTCGATATTCCCGAATCCGCGCTGACGGCGGCGCAAAAGTTCGCGCGCGGATTCATCGTCAAAAAGCGCGCGTTTATGCCTATTGCCTTCGGCAACTTCGAGATAGACTTTTACACATCGCCGAAACTGCCGTTCGCGTCAATAGAGATGGAGTTCGATAGCCAGGAAGACCTGGCCGCGTTCGGAATGCCCGCCTATATCGCGCGCCTGCATCTAATCGACGCGACCGATTTCCCGGAATTAAAAAACAAGAACCTCTGCGTGAACCCGGCCGCGGCGATCGCGGTCTGGGAAAAGGCGAAGACCCGCGATTTCGAGCATCTTATCGAGTTTCCGAACAATACCCCGGACGAGGACAAAAGCCTTTATCGGCACTGGGCGGATGTCGACTGGTTCAAGAAGACCGAGCGCTGGAAGGATCTCGAAAAGCGCATACCGGGCAGCTATAAGGAAAGCGACCCCGAGCATTCGCTTTTGCTCGCGATGTGCGAATATTTCGGCTCGGTTTGGAACGGCGAAATCACGCCGGACCAATTGCTGCGGCGCATCGAATACGCGAACGATCACGACCTGCCCGAGTTCGTGACCGAAGATATAACATACGAATACATCGAAAAGCAGACGCCCGAGAAAAAGAAGGCGATTCAAGAGCGGAAGGCCTATGCGGAACAGGTCGCGAGCCGCGTTCTTTTGGCGTCTATGCCCGAAAAAGCGCGACGGCACAAGCGGAAATTATGGGACGATTACGAGGCGCTGGCGGACGACGGCGCGAAGTCGGTGAAGGGAAACGACAAGATCGTGACGCTTATCGGCGCGGCCTTCCGCGAGTTCGAGGAAAAGCATATGGCGGGCCCGCGGCCCTATGTGAACAAGGCGCTGTCCTTGGTGCCCCAGCCGAACTATTGGACCACGACCATGATAGAGAGGCTGCCCGGCTTTATGCGGCCCGACGAATTGGCCTCGAAGATTGCCGAGCGCGACGCGGCGCTTTCGCCGGAGGCCATAAACGGAATGCGCGCGGTCGTCGGATTCCTGAACGAAATCTTCCGCGGCCAGGACGAAAAGCGCTTCGCGCAGAGGGCCGGCGTCCGAAAAGAATCGATGCTGGACCACACATGGCAGCTTTGCTATATGCTGACCACATGGGCGCGAACCTGTCGGATGCCGGACGGATTCGAAATATTGCGCGCGCTGAAAATGGCGCTGACGCACGACCTGGCCGAGGTGAAGCTCATAGACTTTTCGCACGAGGATGTCTTCAACGGCCTGATAACCAAGGCATACAAGCACAAGATGGAGGAGCAGGGATTGCGCAAGCTGACCAAGAAACTGCCCGCCGCGCTCCGCGACGAAATAATGTCGCTGTGGCTCGAATACGAGGAGACCGTCTCGCCGACCGCCGTCATCGTCCGCGCGATGGATAAAATCGAGGCGACGATACACACTATGAACGACGCTCTGCCATACGACCCGAATGTGCGGGGCCTGCACGGGAATGAATACTACGCCAAGGCGCCCCAATTGTGGCCGTTCGTTCGGATTCTGAAACACCAGCTGAAACTCGATTATCAGCAGCGCGGACATGAATGGAAGCCCGAGTTCGACAACTGGATGGGCCTGCCGCCGAGCTTGCTCGCCAACGCCGCCGCGATGCGCGCGGAAAGGAAGAAATGATTCCAGAGCATTTTATGACAAAATATTTTTATGAAATAAAAATATTTTGTCAGCCCCGCGCAGGCGGGGCCAGGGCTCTAAACCTTACCTTGTTTTACTACTTGTCTTCGAGATTGAAACAAGTTTTTCGTTATAGGTCTTAAAGCCCTATTCCCGCCTGCGCGGGAATGACAAAAAATCTCTTCGAGATTTTTTGTTTAGGTTTTGGCCCCGCCTAAAACTTCCTATGCGTCGCGACAAACTCACGCAAATAATCCAAATCCAAACCGGGAAGAATCTCGGATAGAGAATAGGACCGACCCTTGCCGTCTATGCGGAGCGCAATCGGCTTCGGCACCGGCGCCGTTCCGCGCAGCATAAGATTTGCGCGAATAGAAACCGCATCGTTCTTTATCGAAAGATTCCCGGTTATGTCGGTGTGCCGCGCGGCCAGAAAGAACGGCTTGGTGGTGCGGAAATCGCCGCCGGAATATTCGCCCGAAATCTGCATTTCTTTCACGCGCGTCTCTCCGCCCGCGAGCGCCGCGGCCAGCGCATTTTCGGCATCCATCCGGCCCATACTATTCACATTGTTATAGAAATTATCCGTCCCGATGCCGCTCATAACCCCGCCGTCGAAGGCCGCAGTCACAAAGCCCGCCATATTGCGCCGGATGTCGTATGCCGTGATGCCGAACGATTCCAATTCCGCCTCGGCCGTTATCGTCGACCCGCGGAGATTGACCGGCGACATCGCGCCGAAGGCGCCGCCCGCGACATAGAACTTGTTCAGTTGCAGAATATATTTGTATTTCGATTTGTCCTTTGCGATGCTCGCGACCATGGAGCCATTTTCGGAATCGGTTATCGAAAACTTCTGCGTCGCGGGCGACAGAGAATAAATAAATCCCGCGTAATCCTGGCCCGCCATTTTGATATTGTCGGCCGTCAATGTAATATCCGCGCCAAAGTCAAACGGCGCCAGAATCGGGTCGCCCGCCAGATACTGGTTATCGGCGAAGTTGTCGAACCAGCCCGCGTCCATAATCTGGTCGAGGTCGAGATTCTCGGTCGACAGCATCAGGGACCGGCCGTTCAATTGCCCCGTCATAACCATATTGCCAATCGACATCCGCATATCCGAAATTATCGGCCGCCCGTATTTCCCGGCGACGAAAACCGGAATGTTCGCCTTGATAAATCCGGGGGCGGCTGCGCCGGTCAGGTCCCCAAGGAACCGCCGTGCATCCCTGTGATTTATCGAGAATCCGTCCTCGTCGTCTATTATAAGAGACCATTCCGGCGCCTTAAAAACGAACGAGATATTTTTGTCTTTGACATCCGCGGCAAGGTCCCCGCGAGTGGCGAGCATCGCGGCGGGCAGCGGCAGCTCGACCGGCAATTCCGACAGCATCGCGCCCTTCTGCACAAACTCTATGCGCTTTTTTCCGTCGCCGATTTTCGCGGTGCCCGCAATATTTGCAATACGGAACTCGACGATGCCCGAACGCGAGCCGATATATTGTTCCAGCCCGTCCAAAGTATTGATGTCGTATTTCATATTGTCGGAATCGAATGTCATTTGGAAGTTATCCTTTTCGACATTCAGCGTTCCGGTCGCAATCATAGATTTCGACGCGGCCGACCACTGCGCGCATTTCCAGTTCTCCGCGGTGCCGCTCAATAAACAGCGCACGGATTGCTCCGGCGTCGACTGATACATCGCGACATCCAGATTTTCGGCAATCTGGCCAGCAATGCGCCCCGACATAGAAAAAGACAACTTGTCGGTCTGGGCCTTCATCATCGCTATGTCGAGCGCGTCCGCGCCGGACGACATTTTTAACGACAATTTTTTTATGGTTCCAAACTGCGGCAGAGGCGTGCGGATGTTTCCCGCGACCGCGACATTAAAATCCGAATTATAAAGGAAGCCCAAATCATTTTGTAAAAACGACAAATCAAGGTCCGCGTTGTCGATGCGCATACGAACGGACTTGCGGCCGTTGCCCAACTTTATCGCGCCGTCGAAACTAGACTTTCCGGCGGTGCCCTTTATGTTTGTAAAATCAAAGCCCGCTTTGCCGTCCCACTGAAAGTTCATGGTCAGTTTCAACCGGCCCCGCACCGACGGATAAATGAAATCGAACCACTGATTCGCATCCGCGGTTTCTATCGCAAATGTTCCACTGGCGGCGATGTTTCCGTTCTGGTCCGCGGCCAACTTGCCCGCGATGGACAAATCCTCATTCGGATTTTTTATCGTAAAGCCGCCGTTCTCGACATCCAAATTATATTTGTGCTCGCCGGTTCTGACGCGCGCGGAAAGGCGCCCGGCATCCAAGGTCCCCGATACAATCTCGTAATCCTTGCCCGCATATTTGACGACGGAATCGGTTATGATAATTTTTCTGTCGAATGTCGGCGCGGACAATTTCGCGGCGGTCATTTTCAGCCCGTCGATTTTTATCGCGCCCGATATTTTCGCGGTGCGGAGGTCAAACAAACCGCCCCAGTTTATGCGGAATCTAATCGAATCGATTTCAATATCTCCGACGCGGACATTCTTCGCCGCAATCATGGGCCGACCCAAAAGCGACACGCGAAGATTCCCATTGATGGTCGCTGGCGCGCCCGCGGCCTCGGTTATAGCGGCGGCGAAATCGTTGCGAAACCCGTTCAGATTTATCAGCGGCGGCACGATAAGATACGCCATCGCGAGCACGGCGATAACGACGCTTGAAATCCAAAAAGCTTTATAACGCGCGGAGGCCCGCATATCTCTCTTCCTTGTAATTGACATTATATAGACTATAATTAAACGATGCAAAGCAAATTATTTGATCTTAAATCTCCGTATGCTCCGGCGGGCGACCAGCCGGGCGCCATACGCGAATTAGTGGCGGGCCTGGCCGCGGGCGCGCGCAACCAAGTCTTGCTCGGCGTCACGGGCAGCGGCAAGACCTTCACGATGGCGAATATCATCGCCGAATCAAATCGGCCCGCGCTGATAATGGCGCCGAACAAAGTCCTGGCCGCGCAGCTTTACGGCGAGATGCGCTCGTTTTTTCCCAACAATAATGTTGAATATTTCGTGTCCTATTATGATTACTATCAGCCCGAGGCATATATTCCAGGAACAGATACCTACATCGATAAAGACGCGTCGATAAACGAGCAGCTGGACCGGATGAGACACGCCGCGACGCGCGCGATGCTGGAAGAGCCCGATACTATCGTGGTCTCGTCCGTATCGTCGATTTACGGCCTTGGTTCGCCAGAAGAGTATTCTTCTATGAAGGCGGTCTTTCGTCCGGGCGATGAGATGCCTATGACGCAGGCAATCGGTCAACTGGTCGGCCTGCAATATTCGCGGAACGACATAGACTTCAAGCGCGGAACATTCCGCGTTCGCGGCGACGCGCTGGATATTTTCCCGTCTCACTCCTTGGACGCCGGGATTCGCGTAGAGTTCTTCGGCGACAATATCGACAAGATTTGGGAGTTCGATAGTTTAACCGGCGCGAAATTGCGCGCGCTGGACACGACGGCGATTTATCCGAATACGCACTACGCGACGCACCAGAAAACGCTGCGCGGCGCGATTGGCGACATCAAGGCGGAGCTGGCGCCGCGCTTGGATTTCTTCCACGACAATATGAAACTGGTCGAGGAGCAGCGCCTGCGCGAGCGAACGAACTTCGACATAGAGATGCTGGAATCGACGGGATTTTGCCGCGGGATAGAGAACTACTCGCGATTCTTGTCCGGGCGGGCGACGGGCGAGCCGCCGCCGACATTGTTCGAGTATTTGCCGAAAAACGCAATTGTGTTCATAGACGAATCCCACATAACGGTTCCGCAAATCGGGTCTATGTGGATAGGCGATCGCAGCCGCAAAACCACCTTGATAGAACACGGCTTCCGCCTGCCGTCGGCGTTGGACAACCGGCCGTTAAAGTTCGAGGAATGGGATGCAATGCGCCCGCAGACAATCTTCGTTTCGGCGACGCCGAACGAATGGGAAATCACGCAGTCCGGCGGTCGCGCGACGGAGCAGGTCATCCGACCGACGGGATTGCTCGACCCGATTATCGAAGTGCGCTCGGCCAAAACGCAGGTCGAAGACGCGCTCGCCGAATGCAAAAAAACAACGGGCCGGATTTTAATCACGACCCTGACCAAAAAGATGTCGGAGCACCTGACCGATTACTTGGTCGAGAACGGCATCAAGGCGCGATACCTGCATTCGGATATTGAAACGATGGAGCGCATTGAAATCCTGCAAGACCTCCGCGCGGGAAAGTTTCAAGTTTTGGTCGGAATCAATTTGTTGCGCGAAGGGCTCGACATTCCAGAATGCGAACTGGTCCTGATAACCGACGCGGATTCGCAGGGATTTTTGCGCAGCGCGCGCTCGCTCATTCAGACCATCGGACGCGCCGCTCGGAATGCGGACGGCCGCGTCGTCCTCTACGCGGACAACATCACGCCCGCAATGAAGGAGGCTATGGACGAAACCGCCCGTCGCCGCGAAAAGCAAATCGCATTCAATGCGGAACACAACATTACTCCGACAACCACCGCGAACGCAACCTTGGATATGCCGAAAGAACAAGACGAAACCGGCGGCGCAAAACAATATATTTATGACAGCAAAGGCGTGCGCGACCGCGGCGACCTCGAAAAAGAAATGGCCGCGCTTGTGAAAAAAATGAAGGCCGCGGCGAACGCCTTGAACTTCGAGCTGGCCGCCACCCTCCGCGACCAGATACACAAGATTGAGGATGATTTGTTGTTGTTGAGTTAGAGATTGGAGCGCGACTCTGACAGACAAAATTAAAAATGCTGGTAATTTTTTCTGAAATTTTGTATGCTAGTAGCCGAGAAAGGAAAAATATGCCAAATCAATCACAGATTTTAGGGTTTGATGGCTCTGTGCGGCTTGCGGAGCTATTTTGCGGGCCCGGCGGCATTGGGCTTGGCGCGTCCTTGGCGAATGCTGACGGATTGAAAATAAAGCATATATGGGCGACAGATTATGACAAAGACACTTGCGAAACTTACAAGAAAAATCTGAACCCTGTTGATGTTCTCTGTGAAGACATTCGGAAACTGGACTTTGCAAAAGTTCATAAAAAATACGGAGATATAGATTGTCTTACTTTCGGATTTCCTTGTAATGATTTTAGTTCTGTTGGTGAACAAAAAGGGTTGCATGGAATCTTTGGCGCATTGTATCAGTATTGCGTGAAGGCACTGGAAGAGTTCAAGCCTAAGTTCTTTATTGCCGAGAATGTAAGCGGTTTGCGCAATGCGAATGATGGTGAGGCATTCAGCAGAATACTGGAAGCATTTAAGAACAGCGGCTATGAAATATATCCGAATTTATATCACTTTGAAGAGTATGGCGTGCCACAAAAACGGCACAGAGTTATCATTGTCGGAATACGCAAAGATATAAACTTAAAATTCGGAATACCATCAATAAAGCCATATAAAAAAATAGATAATTCTGTAAAAACGGCATTGAGTAATATACCAGCAAATGCGGCGAACAATGAGCTGACCGCGCAATCGCCAATAGTGGTGGAACGATTGAAACACATCAAGGAAGGCGAAAATGCTTTCACTGCGAAATTACCGCCAGAATTGCAATTGAATATTGCCGGTGCAAAAATCAGTCAGATATACAAACGGTTGAAAGCAGGCGAGCCGTCTTATACAATCACGGGTAGCGGCGGCGGTGGGACGCATGTTTATCATTACAAAGAGAATCGCGCTCTAACAAATAGAGAACGCGCTCGCCTACAAACATTCACGGACAACTTCGTATTCGTTGGATCAAAAGAAAGTGTTAGAAAACAGATTGGAATGGCAGTGCCACCGCGTGGGATAAAGATTATATTTGAAGCATTGCTGAACACGATTCTTGGGAATGAATATGAAATAATGGATGCAAAGGTATAATTATGTCTCATCTCATTCTGAAAGACGATTTATTCAAGAAAATCCTGTTGGAACCTGCTCGTCAATTTGACGAGTTATGTATTGTTTCCGGTTTTGCAACTCCGGCGATGGTTGTTCATCATTTGTCGGAAGTCAAAGCTACTTTCGATAAGGACAATTTACGGGTAAGGTTGATTGTTGGAATGACACCTGGGGTTGCTGGAATGTCAAAACCACACCACAAAAACTTTACAAAACTTGTAGAAGAACAACACAATTTTGTTTGCTCTTATCTGAAAGCTGACGCAGACCCGACACATACGAAATTATACACTTGGCTGAAAGACGGCAGGCCACAAGCGGCTTTTGTGTCTTCTGCCAATTATACATTGAATGCGTTTCGCAGAGAACAGGACGAAGTAGCGACAGAATGTGACCCCGAAGAAGCGTATCGTTATTTTCAATCAAAAGACCCGCTTTCTCTTTACTGCACTTGTCCAGAAGCATTAGACTTGGTGCGTGAAGAAGTTGTTCGTCCCGTGTATGTTCGCGGCGGCTCGGAAGACGAACAACGGGCAATCGTGGATATAAATAAGGGACAGGAAGGTGTAGATTGGGTTAGATTGCCTCTTTTTTCTGAACGACAAAATCGTATGCATGAACATTCTGGATTGAATTGGGGACAGCGAGATGGGCGCGAGCCAAATCAAGCGTATATACCAGTTCCGATAGATGTTAGAGAATTGGGATTCTTTCCGCCGCGTGGCGAGCAATTTTCTGTTTTAACAGATGATGGATTTCCTTTTGTTTGCGTAATAGCACAAGACGGCGGCAAAGCGATACACACAACAAACAATAATAGCGAATTCGGCGAGTATTTTAGAAATAGGCTCGGGGTTGCGTTAAGCACGCCAATAACACTTAAAGATTTGGATAGGTTCGGGAGTCGGTATGTGAAATTCACAAAAATAAATGAAGAAGAATACTATATGGAATTTGACCCGAATTAAAAATCTATGCAATACCAGATATAATCATTTTCCGAAGCAAGGCATTTTGCATTCCTTAAATTAAAGAGTTATAATGCCGGTATGAAAACAATATACGCGGATGCGGCGGCGAGCAGCCTTAAAACACAGGCGGTCATCGACGCCGAGGTCGACTTTTTGACCAACAAATATGCGAACGCCGGGCGCGGGATTTGCGCGCGCGCGGTCGCGGTGGATTCGATGGTCGCCGAAACGCGGCGCCGCGTCGCGGACTTCATAGGCGCCGCCGACCCGGAGCAAGTTATATTTACCGGCGGCGCGACGGACGGACTGAATCGAGTGGCGCGCACGCTGGCGGGTCGGCGCGTGATCGTCAGCGATCTGGACCATCACTCGGCGCGATTGCCGTTCGAGAAATATTGCCAGGCAATCGTCGCGCCGCTGACGGACGATTTGCAATACGACTGGGCCGCCATTCGCAAACTCGACGCGGACGCGATTGTGATAACGGCTATGTCGAATGTCCTCGGCGCCGCGGTCGACATCCCGGACGACCTGCCTTTTATAAAAATCGTCGACGCCAGCCAACTTGTAATTCATAAAAAACTGAACGCGGCGGCGGTCGATTTTATGGTGTTCAGCGGGCATAAAATCGGCGCGGACACAGGCCTTGGGATTCTGTATCAAAAGACGCCGGGCGAGCCCGTCAATTTCGGCGGCGGCTCGTTCCACGGCGTCGGCGCGGCGAAATACGAATCCGGCACCCTGCCCTTGACGCAAATCGCGGGGCTCGGCGCGGCGATTGAGAACCTCCGCGATGCGGGCGATTTGACGCCGCGCCTGCGTGAAAAACTTGCGGCGAATCCAAAGATAAAGTTTATCTCCGGGCCCGGCGCATCCTTGATTACATTCAATATAGACGGCGCGCATTTTCTTGATGTAGGCGCGATGCTTGGCGCGCGCGGCATCTGCGTCCGCGCGGGGCACCACTGCGCAACCTGGCTGCATAAACGCCTCGGAATCGAAGGCAGCGTGCGCATATCGCTCGGCCAATGGAACACCGCGGACGATGTGGACGCAATCGCGGCGGCGGTGAATGCGATATGAAAGACCTTGTAGTCAAAGCTTTGCAGAGCGTCTATGACCCGGAGATTCCGGTGAACATTTACGACCTCGGTTTGATTTACGACATAGCGGCGGACGCAAGCCGCGTCGATATAAAAATGACGATGACCTCTCCGGCCTGCCCCATGTCGGAAGAGATTATGGCCGCCGCCCGGGACGAGATAAAAAAAATCCCCGGCATTGCGGAGATAAACATCGACCTTGTCTGGGACCCGCCGTGGGATATTTCGCGAATGTCCGCCGCGGCGAAGATCGAGTTGGATTTGACCGCGGATGGATGGTAAAACCAAAACAAACCACGAAGTGGTTTGTCATTCCCGCGCAGGCGGGAATGGGGCTTTAAGACTTATAACGAAAAACTTGTTTCACATACAAATGTAATCGTGAAAGCAAGTAGTGTCTGAATGTAAGGTTTAGAACCCTATTCCCGCTTTCGCGGGAATGACAAAAATTACTTGGGTCTGCGACCCTTCGTAATTTTTGTTAAAAATAGTATTTATTTAATAATGACCTATAACGAAATAAAATCTTTACTGCAATCCATAAACGATCCGGTGTTGAAACTCGAAACGCTGATGGACCTCCGGCGCGAGTTAAAACCGATTCCCGCGGGCGCGAAGGGGGACGAGATAAAGGGCTGCGCCAGCCGCGTCGAAATATTCCGCGCGCCCGACAATACGATTCACTGCAACACAGATTCGGCGCTCGTCGGCGGAATCGCCGCGGTTTTAATCGCCATAAAAAATGCGAACGCGGACTTCGCGGACTTCCAAACGCTCGGTCTGAATCTCGGCGCCGCGCGCGTCACGGGCAGTTCCGCGATGATTGATTATTTGACGAATATGTGCTAGCATTTCTTCTATGAACGAAGGCGAGAGAGTTTTTTCAATCAGCATATATTTCATACTGCTGACGGCGGCGGCGGCGGCTGTGTTCCATGTCGCGTTCGGCGGCGTCCAAAAGCAATTGCACAAGCGCGCGGCCGAGATAGTATCGTTGGAGCGCGAGAACGCGAACGCGGACGCGCGCTTCGGCGCGCTGATACGGCCCGACATCCTGCGGCCCATCGTTATGCGGCTCTACCCGTCGGCGCGGCCCATCGGCGCGGGCGCCGGGATTCGGATAAAGGATATGGAATGATGCCGCCGTTGGGCAACGATATTTTGCAGTCGATGCGCGCGCGGGCCGCGCGTCCGACGATGCGCAAAAGCGCCGCCCTTGCCGCGGCGTTTTTTTGCTTCGCGTTTATGGCGGGCCGCACGATAATACTCGGCACCGGCGGCGAGCGGAGATTGCGCCGCGCGCCCGAGATGACGGCCTCCGCAATGCGCGCCGACATTACGGACCGCAACGGATTATTGCTTGCGAAAAATGTATATTCCGAAACGCTGAAATTAAACGCGCGCATTGTAAAAAGGCCCGACGAATTGGCGCTTTTGGTCCATTCGGTTTTCCCGGACATAGCGGCGGCCGACATCCTGAATAAAATCAAAACCCGCGGCGGCGACATAACGCTCCGCGAAAATATCACGAAAGACCAGGCCGCGGCGATTCGCGCGAAACCGCTCGACGGCCTGGTTATCGAAAACACCCAGCGGCGATTCTATCCGAAAAAGTTCGCGGCCGCGCACATCGTCGGCTTTGTCGGGAAGGAGGGCCGCGGGCTCGAAGGAATGGAGCTCTACGCGAACAATGAATTGCTCGACGGACAAAGCGTGCGTCTGGCCGCCGACTCGCGCGTGCAGTCTATAATGTGGGACGAGCTTTCCAAAGCGATGGCGGCCCACAATGCGGACGCAGCAATGGGCGCGATTATGAACGCGCGCACCGGGGAAATTGTCGCGATGGTGTCGTTGCCGGACTTCGACCCGGACCACATAGCGGACTATCCGGCGTCGAACCGGCGCAACCGGATGATGGCCGATTCCTTCGAGCTGGGCAGCGTGTTCAAGATTTTCAACACTGCGCTCGCTCTATCGTCGGGCATCCCCGCGGACAAGAGCTATAACATAGTCGAGCCGATAATTCACAACGGCAAACGCATCCCGATGGGCGAGGCGCGCGGCTTCAACCCGCCCGCGAAGAACCTCTCGGTGAAACAGATTATGCAGTATTCGTGCAATGTCGGCTCGGCGAAGATGGCCTTGGATTTGCCCGCGGGCGCGCAGCTTTCGTTCTTCAAGGAGCTCGGCTTCGACCGGCCCATGGCGACCGACTTCGGACGCACGGCGCGGCGGAGTTTCCCGCGCGGCGATAATCCGACGGACCGGACGCGCTGGGCGATAGGGCACGGGATTTCGATTACGCCGATGCAGCTTTTGGTCGCGGCGAACGCGGCGGCGAACGGGGGTCTGTTGGTCTATCCGACGATTTACCCGCGGGACTTCGTGCCGCAATCTTCGCGCATAGTGCGGCCCGATGTATCGAAAACCATCCGCGATATTTTATTCTCGACCAAGGAGACGACGGGGCGCGAGGCCGCGAAAAATATTCAGGGCGTGAACTACGGCGGCAAGACCTCGACCGCGCAGAAACTGATGCCGGACGGGACATACAGCCCGACGAAAAATCTGGCCGCGTTTTTCGCGACCTGGCCGATAGAGGCGCCGAAATATTCGATGCTGGTGATTCTGGACAATCCGAAGACCTATCCGCGCACGGCCGCATACAGCGCGGCCCCAGCCGCGACGCGCATAATGGACGCCGCGATTCCGATGTTGCAGTGATTTTCCTGCCCCCGCTTGCGGGGGCGGGAAAGTTTTGCTTGGCGAGCAAGCAACGCTTGCGAGCATTAGCAAAACTTGGGTGGGGGAAGATCTTCTTCCTGCGCCTCTGAACTTTTTTGTTTTCCCAAAGAAACCCCCACCCAAGATTTTCTAATCTCGCTACGCTCGATAAGAAAATCTATCCCGCCCCCGCAAGCGGGGGCAGGAAAGCGCTCTGGAATCAATTTTTATATTGCGATTGATTTACATATTTTTTTTTGCAAGTATTGAAAGGATGAAAAAACTTTGCGCCGTTTTGTTCGCCCTGCTCGCCGCCTGCGGCGGCGCGCTGGAAATAGTCGACACTCCGCCGATTGCGGATATGTATGCGGACGCCTATAAAAAAATAGACGAAAAGAATTACGAAGAGGCCGCCAACGCATTCGTTGAAATCGAGGCGAGTTATCCGGCCGGGGCCTGGGCCGCCGACGCGCTCGTGATGGCGGCGTATGCCCAATACGAGACCGGAAAGTTCGCCGACGCAATCGGCACAATCGACCGCTTTATGCGATTCCATCCGGGAAATAAAAACGCGGCCTATATGTTGTATCTCCGCGGAATGTGCTTTTATAGACAGGTGTCGGATGTGCGCAGGGAACCCGGGATGAGCCAATACGCCCTGGCCGCTTTTATGACCCTGACTCAGCGCTTTCCCGATTCCGAATACGCCAAAAACGCCGCGAACAAAATAGTGATTCTGAAAAATTATATAGCCGGAAAAATGATGTATTCCGCGCGGCGCGAGATGTCGCGCGAGAACTGGCCGTCTGCGATAACGGACCTCCAAAAAATCATAACGCAGATGCCCGAGACCCAGATGGCGGCCGAAGCGATGTTCCGCCTGAACGAATCATATCGCGCGCTCGGCTTGGACGACCAGGCCGCGGGCTGGGCGGCAATGCTGCGCAAGAACTTCCCCGATTCAGATTGGAGCAAAAAACTATGAACATTCACACGATTGAAGAACTTCCGGCCGTCGCCGGAAAATATATTTTACTGCGCGACGATTTCAATGTCCAAATCGTCGACGGAGTTATCACGGACGCCTTCCGCATAGAGCAGTCTTTGCCGACCATCCGGCGCTTGACCGCCGCGGGCGCGCGCGTTGTTATCGCGGCGCATCTCGGCCGACCCGAAGGCGTCGACCCGGAATTGAGCCTGCGGCCCGTCGCTTTGACGCTTGAACAATTATTGGGTGCGCCGGTGCTGTTTGTCGACGATTGCCTCAACCGCGATTTTATGCCCGATATGACCAACGGCGGAGTTGCGGTTTTGGAAAACCTGCGCTTTTATCCGGGCGAAGAAAAAAACGATTTGGACTTTTCGCGAAAACTCGCCGAGGGAATGGACTTTTATGTGAACGACGCGTTCGCGGTCTCGCACCGCGCGCACGCGAGCGTCGACGCGATAACGGGATTTCTGCCATCGTTCGCGGGCGAGTTATTGGCGCGCGAAGTCGCGGAACTGACGCGGCTGACCGAGGCGCCCGCGCGCCCTCTGGTCGGATTGATAAGCGGCTCCAAAGTGGCGTCCAAAATCGGCGTGATAAAAGCGCTCGCGAAACTATGCGACCGCGTGATTGTCTCGGGCGTCATCGGAACCACATTCAGAATTATGTCGGGCAACGCGCCCGCGGGATTAAATCTCGGCGGCAATGTGAAAGACGACATCAACGATCCAAAAATC
>JAISGC010000039.1 GCA_031263295.1 Rickettsiales bacterium | reverse complement strand
GATTGCTTTTATCTCTATGCGGACGACGACGATATTCATCCGCTGGCGACGCAGTGCAACGCGATTTTGGATTTTATGGCCGTGCGCGGAATAAAAAATATCGCAATCGAAGTGAACGGCATCGGCAACGCCATTCCGGAAATTATGCGGCGCGAGGCCGCCGCCAGAGGCCGCGAAGTTTTCATATCGCGCATCGTGAACAAGGAAAACAAAGCCGAGCGAATCCTCGGCGCGATAGAGCCGCTGCTGTCGGCGGGAAAACTTTTCGCGCACGAACGCGTCAGGGAAAGCGGACTGATGGACGAGTTTGCGGACTGGACGCCGAGCGGCTGGACCCACGACGACGGGCTGGACGCGCTGGCGGGCGCGCTCCGCCTGCCCCCCATCCCTCTCCGCCCCCGCCCCGCGAATCCGCGCCAATTCCGTGCGATGATGGAGTTTAAGGTTTAATGTATAGACAAGAATTGACAAAAAACAGCGACGACAATTATTTAGCGTACATACATTAAACAATCAAAGTTGACAAAATATGATAAATCTGGTATCACATTACAGAAAAATAAATTGCTTGACGCCTATTTTTATGCTAGTAATTCGACCGAATCGGTCTGTTTTTTGGTATAATGCAACCGAAGAGAATGAAATATGAAAAGCCAAATCAGTTTTGTGCCGGATATTGATAAGATAAAGCAGTCCATTTTCTATATTATGGGACGCGGCGAAGCACGCCCGTATCATATTATGAAGATACTCTTCGAGGCCGACAAGTTTCATATAAACAATTATGGCCGCCCGGTTGCAGGCGCGAGCATTATGGCCGAAGCTCACGGCACAACGCCGCGGCAGGCTAGAGACATTGTTGCCGAGATGTGGGGCGTAGGCACGGACTTTTTCAACAACAACAACTCGCTTGACAGCAAAGAGTCGCCTGATATGTCGTATTTGTCGGGCTCCGATAAAAAAGCACTGGATGTTGGATTTGATAAATACGGAAAAAAGACGACAGAGGAAGTAGAGCGTCTTAATCATCGCGAAAGCGCGTGGATAAAGGCTCTGGAAAATAATCTTGACGAGATTCCGGCGGAATATTTTTTGGAAGGTGGCGAAAACTCTGTATTTTACCCACGCCTGGCAAGCTTTGGTAAAAATATAGTGTTTTAATTATGGCTGATATAAAAATTTCCGATGTTTTACATATCGACACACCTGAATTTGATCCACCCTATCATGATGCAGTGTGCATTTCTGATATAAATGATTTTTGTTTTCTTCTATCGAAAAACAGGCACCAGTTTCTGGAAAAATACAACTATATATCCCCTCTGCGCAAATCTGACTACGAATGGCTCGACTGCGACAGATTTGTAGATTGTTGCCTGTTGCTTAAATTCGCAGACAGGAATCCGAGAAAGCGAACGGAGAGAGCCATATCAGAGCATGATATGCAGGCCGTATACGCGGGCCTGTTGGAATTACGGAAAATGTCAGACTATGATTATTATGAATTTGAAATATCCTCGCGAAGAATAGACTCCATTTTACAAGAATTGGGATCATGGTTGCAAAAATAAATCTTAGCGCAATCAGATTCTAACTTTCCCGCCACGGCGGGGATTTTTTATTCAACCAATCTTAAACACAACCAACAGGACAAATGATGACCCTTGAAAAACTTTACAAGGAGGCCGTCGCGCGCGCGACGCCGTGGGCGGCGCGGTGGGAGCAATGCCGGCGCTATGCGATGCCGGCCACCGACGCGGACGCGGCGATGCTGTTCGATTCGACCGCGGGCGACGCGGCGGAAAACCTGGCCGCGAATATGTTCTCGCTCTTGACGCCGCCCGAATCCGCGTGGCTGTCTTTGTCGCGCGAGTCCGAACTGTCGCCGGACCCGGCGGGCCCGCAGGCCGCGCTGCGTATGCATCTGAACGATTCCAACTTTTACACGACCGCGCACCAGTGCTATCTGGACCTTGCGGTTCTCGGCACCGCGTGCCTCTATATGGCGGAGGCGCCGATAGGCGCGGGCAGCGCGTTTGCGTTCGCGGCGATTCCGATGTCGGATGTCGCGGTGCTGCGCGATTCGTTCGACGAGATTACCGCGGTGTTCCACACGGCCGAACTGCGCCGCGCGGAAATCACCGAGCGCTATCCCGACTGGGTTCCGCCGCGCGGCGCCTCGACCGACCCAGACGCGAAAATGAAACTGATTCAGTCCGTCGTTCGCGCGGCGGACGGATTCCGCTTTGTCGCATGGCTGGATGCGGGCGGCGACTTTGACAATAATGTGGTCGCGACCGGCACATTCGCGACGAACCCGTATATCATCTTCCGCTGGTCTGCGGCGGCGGGCGAAATCTATGGACGCTCGCCCGTGATGCGCGCATTGCCGGACATCAAGACCGCGAACAAGGTCGTGGAGCTGGTGCTCAAAAACGCGACCATAGCGGTCAGCGGAATCTGGCAGGCGGACGACGACGGCATCATAAACCTGGCGAACATATCGATGACGCCGGGCGCGATAATTCCAAAGGCGGTCGGCAGCTCGGGCCTGACGCCGCTGAAATCCGGCGCGGACTTCGATGTGTCGCAATTGGTCCTCGACGACTTGCGCAGTCGCATCCGCCGCGCGATGCTGGCCGATAAAATGTCGGCGGCGACCGACGACAAGGTTATGACCGCGACCGAGGTCATCGCGCGCAATACGGAGATGATGCGGGTCCTCGGCGCGACATACGGCCGCATACTGAACGAGATGATAAAGCCGATTGTCGCGCGCGGGCTGTCCATTCTGGGGCGCCGCGGCGCGATAGAAGAAATCCGCCTGCACTCGGACGCCGAGCTGAAATACGACGCGCCGATTTCGCAGCTCGCGGCCGACGAGAAACTCTCGGGCGTGCTGTCGTATCTGACCGCGGCGAACGCAGGCGGATTTTCCGACTGCATCAACAAGGCGGCGCTGGCGGTGCATCTGGCCAAGGCGATGCATGTGCCGCTTGAATTGCTTGGAGAATAAATAATAAAGGAGATAGGACTAGGATTAGGACTAGGACTAGGTGTGGCTTGTTATCGCGCTTGTGCGAAACAACAGGCTCCACCTAGTCCTAGTCCTAATCCTAGTCCTTGCAAAAAAAATGAGAGAACTTGAAAAAAATTATACGCGGTGCTTTGCGGCGCCGTCGGGCGAGGCGGTCTTGCGGCACCTGCGATCGATTACAATCGAGCGGCATCTCGGCGCGAACGCGAGCGAGGCTGAATTGCGCGGGCTCGAAGCCCAGCGCGCGCTGGTGCATATGATTGAAAAGCTTGCAGGGATTAAAAATTAGGAATGAGAGACGCCATCCAAAACAAAAGTTTTTGTAAAAAAACTTTTGTCAGCCCCGCGCAGGCGGGGCTAGGGCTCTAAACCTTACATTCAGATACTACTTGTTTTCACAATTATCTTCGTATGTGAAACAAGTTTGTTGTTATAAGGTTGAAAGCCCTATTCCCGCCTGCGCGGGAATGACAAACCACTTCGTGGTTTGTTTTAATTGTCTTTTTTATTATTCCTAATTACAACAAAGGAACAAACATGACAAAGAAAATACAGGCTGCTATGCACATTTCGGAAATCGCGCGGAACACTTGGGTGGTCGTCGCGGCGGCCGCAGGCATAGTCTATTGGGCGGCGAAACAGGACTCGTCCCTGAAAGACATCACGAAAAACGAGGCCCGCATCGCGGCCTTGGAAAACCGCACTACCACGCTCGAATCCGGCATCGGGCAACTGCAACTAAAAATCAACGACATAAAGGAGGACCTGACGCTTATCAAAAGCGCGGTGATAAAGAAGTGAGGGGGCGCGCCGTTATGCTTGCTTTCGCCAAATGCGGTGCTATTATTCCATGCGAAAAACAAGGATGCATTATGTCGGGCAAAGCAAAAAATGTAGTGGATTTTTATGTTCTGTGCGCGCAATTGAAGGATGTCGTCAGAACCGGATGGAAAGTCTGGGCCGTCCGGCGCCACAGGCTGGAAAGCGTCGCCGAGCATATTTACGGCACGCAGATGCTGGCCGTCGCGATGTGGAGCCAATACGGATACCCGCTGGACATAAGAAAAGTCCTGATGATGCTGGCCGTCCACGAATTGGAGGAAATCGTCATCGGCGATCTCACGCAATGGGACATAGCGCCCGGCGATAAAATGGCCAGGGGGCACGACGCCGTGAGGCTTATCTTGCGCGATTTGTTGAAGAGGGACGAAATCGAACGGCTGGTTTTGGAGTTCGACGCGCAGGCGACGCCGGAATCGCAATTCGCGCGCAGATGCGACAAGTTGGAATGCGACATCCAAAGCAAATTGTATGACGAGCAAGGCTGCGTGGATTTGACCCGGCAGGACGGCAACCCGGTTATGAAAGACGAGTATGTCCGAAAATTATTGTCCGAACAAAAGTCATGGTCGGCGATGTGGCTGGCATTCGGGCGCGCCAAAAACAAATACGACGAAAACTTCGCCGAAGTGTCGAACTATGTGGAAAACAACAATATAGCGATCGGCAAAGCGATAAGCGACCGATCGAAATAATCAACACTTACCCCACCCAAGTTTTGCTAGGGCTCGCGCTGGGGGTCTGCGACCCCGCGCTCGCCAAGCAAAACTTTCGCTCGCCGCGCCTTCGGCGCATCGTAGCGTATCCTCGTTCTCGTTTTTGCTTGTGTCTGCGACACTTTGCAAAAACTGCGCTCGAACTTCGCCTGCGGGTTTGTTTCTCGCTGACTCGGATTCCCGCCCCGCTGATGCGGGGCAGGAGAAGCGCGGCGGACGGCCGCGCAGCTCTTTAACTCATCAATTAAAAACCCCGCCTTGCGGCGGGGATTTGCATGCGACGGCATAGCCGGCAATGCGCCCGTTTCTAGAACCCTACGCCCTGTCCAAAACATCGAACAGCATCCGGAACACATCTGGGCGCATCACCAGATTTGGTTCTTCGGCGGCAATCATATTTTTAAGTTCGGCCAACGAAACATATTTCGCATCCGAGACTTCCTCCGCCTGCAATTTCATCTTGCCAATATCAGGCGACATGCGCGCCAGATATACATCGTCAAACTCGTTGTCTATAAAATCGGATGCGTTTGCGCTCGGGCATTTCAGCGTCCCCAAAAACCGCAATTGATCTTTGTCAATTCGGACGCCGAGCTCTTCCCAGACCTCGCGGACTGCCGCATCCGAAGAATCGTCGCCCGCCGTCAGGTGCCCGCCAGAGGACACATCCCACATATCCGGGTCGCTGTCCTTGTCCGGCGCGCGTTTTTGCAAAAGGATTTCGCTTGCATCATTGACGATCCAAACATAAACCCCTTTGTGCCAATCGCCGTCGCGATGAACTTCGTCGCGCGATTTTATCCGGCCGATCTTCGCGCCGGTATTATCCAAGACATCGAAATATTCAGCCAAAATCTTCACTTTCATTATTCGTTAAAAAATCCCCTTTCGGGGATTTTTTTACAGGCCCGATGTGTAGCCGGTGATGGTGATAGCCGGGTGCAGGACATACATATCGTGCGTCGTTTTTCCGCTGCGCGATTTTCCGTCGACGAATCCGACGCATCCGCCCAACAGCGCGACTCCGCAAAGAGCCAATATAGCCTTGTTCATTATATACTCCTTTTTTAAGTTAAACCTGCGCGGAATGGTATCAGGAACCGCGGCCGATTGCAAAGGAAAAAAGCCGAGAGACCAAGGTAAGATTCAAGAGCGAAAACCAAAACAAAAAATCTTGGGGTCGCAGACCCAAAAGATTTTTTTGTCATTCCCGCGAAAGCGGGAATAGGGTTCTAAACCTTACATTCAGACACTACTTGTTTTCACAATTTTCTTTGTGTGTGAAACAAGTTTTCCGTTATAAGTCTTAAAGCCCTATTCCCGCCTGCGCGGGAATGACAAACGATTGCTTGCGCAATCGTTTGTTTAGATTTTGGCTGTGCCCGCTTGAAGCACCACCCCGTCATTTTTTGCTGGGGTCGATGACCCCCGCAAAAAAATGACACCCCTCCAAAGGAGGGGAATACAAACCTTCGCGCATTGCTTTATTTCCCGCCCATCAGCATCGGCATCATGGACATTCCCATCGAGCCCAGGCCCGAAACGCCGCCCATAATCCCGCCGCCCGAGGCCGACGAGCTCTGCATCAGGCCCGACACCGCGCCCATAACATCGCCGCTGTTCTGCTGTTTTCCAATCGAGCCCATCGTCCCCGTGATAAGGTTTCCGGTCAGCTCGGCCTTTTTCTTTTTTATCGCCGCGGGCGAGCACTGCTCGGCCTTGGCCATCAGCTTCGAATGCGCGGACAATTCGTCGGGCAGCATATCCGATTCGCTCCACGCCATCTCGCCGTAAATATCATAGATATTGCTGTAATATTTTTCTTCCTTGGCCACGCACTGCGGATTCGCGGGCGGGCATTTTTTCTTCATTTCCGCCTTGGGATACAGATTCCAGATTTTGTCCTTGTCGTCCAGATGGCCCGCGCATTGGGGCAGCCCGTCGACGCCGACATTCGTCGCAAAGTCGCAGTGCTCTTGGTATCCGACATCTTTATTTATCGACGCGAACATAACGGCCTGGGATTCTTTTCCGGTCTTTGCATATTCCTTGACCATCTTGTTCACGAAATCGAGCTCGGCCTGCGTCGGCGCGCAGTTCGCGTCGAGGGCCGTCGTAGACTGCTTCAACGCCTGAAACCCGGCGAACAGATTGACCGCGGTGCCGATTAAACTCGACGCGTTCAGGGACCCCATGGCATCCTGTTTCTGCTCGACGACGGCGTCGGCCTTTTTAATGGCGATTCCGCCGCCCCCGGCGTTCGCGCCCGCCGCGCCGCCGCCCGCAATCTGGGACGCGGGCGTAATCGACGCGGCATTGCAAAGTTCAATTTGCAAAGTGCAAAGCGCAATTAAAAATCCTCGAAATCTCTTCATCTCTCTTGATTGATTTTATCATATTTTGCTATATAATGGAAGACATAAACCAAAGACGGCCCGCAAGGGCCGTCATACCGGCGAAGGCCGGTATCCACTGCTATCAAGCAAGTCATAATTTATAAGTTATGACTTGTCTGACGGCAATGGACCCCGGCCTGCGCCGGGGCGACGGCAACTCCGTTGCCGTTTTTGATCGGCGAATTGAATGAGAACCAGCAACTGGCACTTTTTTCTGTCCAACCGGCACCGGCGATCGTCGGCGCTGTGGCGCTATTTTTTCGGCGGCTGGGGCTTGTTCTTTCTGACGATGCTGGCCGCGGCGCCATTCGTCGTCCGAAATATTCAGTGGACGATACTCGACCAGATTGACGAAATCAGCATCCGCGAGAACACCCTGAATGTCAAGGGTCTCAAAATCGGCGGGCGAAACAAGGACGGCGAATTGTTCTCCATCGCGGCGACCAGCGCGGTGCAGAAGTATTCCGAGGACGACATAATCTATTTCTTCAATCCCGACGCCGACATACCGCAGACCAAAAACGGCAAGAAAATCCGCAGCCGCATCACCGCGACATACGGCAAGTATTTCAAGGAATCCGAAAAAATTATCCTGACGGAAAATGTCCGCGTGAAATCGAGCGACGGAAGCACCGCGAGCGGGAATGCGATGGAGATAGACTTGAAAGAATGAATAATAAAGGAGAGGACTAGGATTAGGACTAGGACTAGGTGGAGCCCGTTATAATGCTTCGATGCGACCGCGAGCTCCGCCTAGTCCTAGTCCTAATCCTAGTCCTAGTAAAAAATGAAAGAAAGTATTCTGCGAATTGAGGGCCTGTCCAAAAACTACGGCAGCCGCGCGGTGCTGCGCGGCATATCTATGTCGGTGCGGACGGGCGAATCGGTCGGCTTGCTCGGGCCGAACGGCGCCGGGAAAACCACGGCCTTCTATTGCATCACGGGCCAGATTGCCGCGACCGACGGCCGGATTTTCTTAAACAGCCAGGACATCACCCACCTGCCCTTCTATCAGCGGGCGCGCCTGCGCATCGGATACCTGCCCCAGGAAAACAGCGTCTTCCGCGGTCTATCGGTCGAGGACAACATTATGGCGATTCTTGAAATATCCGAGCGCGACCCGAAGGCGAGAAAGAAAAAACTCGAATCGCTTCTCGGCGAATTCGGCATAGAAAAATTACGCAAGTCGCCCGCGACCGCGCTGTCGGGCGGCGAGCGCCGCCGCGTCGAAATCGCGCGATCCCTTGCGACGAATCCTTCATTCATTTTATTGGACGAGCCGTTCGCCGGAATCGACCCCATCGCGGTCGGCGACATCCGGGATCTGGTGTCGCAACTGAAATCGCGCGGGCTCGGCGTCATCATCACGGACCACAATGTGCGCGAGACATTGGGCATCACGGACCGCAGCTATGTCCTGCACGACGGAACGATTCTCAAAGAGGGCACGACCGACGAAATCGTCGCCGACGAAAAAGTCCGCCGCGTGTATCTGGGGGAAGAGTTTAAGATGTGAGATAGGACTGGGATTAGGACTAGGACTAGTGGAGTTTGTTATTGCGTCGCAGTGTTTATAACAAGTTCCAGTCCTAGTCCTAATCCTAGTCCTTAAACAACAAAAGGAAGAAAACGATGAAAATAATAAATCCGTCATACGAAATAATCACGCCGATTGACGGCGGCGAGATATTGAAGACCATCGAGCGCGTCGCCAGGACTTGCTATAAATCCGAAAATCTTATCACCGATTCGTCGGCGCAGAAAATGGTCGCGGCCTTGGTCAAGTCCGGCCACACCGCGATGATAGAGTTCGCCGACATTATCGTCCGGTTCCAGTGCGACATCGGGTTTTATAAAGATTTGACGCGGCATCGCATGGCGTCGTTCGCGATTGAATCTACGCGCTGGTGCAATTACGGCGGCGACAAGTTCGGCAACGAATTAAAAATCATCCGGCCGGTCAATATCAAAGAGGGCACGCCCGAATACGAAATCTGGAAGCGCGCGATGGAGGACATCGAGACGGCATATTTGGAAATGTCGAAACTCGGCTGCGCGGCGGACCAGTTGCGGATGCTGCTGCCGCATTCGACCGCGGCGGAAGTAAATGTGAAGGCGAACCTTCGCGAATGGCGGCATATATTTTCGCTGCGCGCAATCGGCCACGCGCATCCGTCGATAAAGCAACTGCTGCGTCCGCTGTGCCGCGAATTCGCATCGAAAATCCCGGTCGTATTCGATGACCTGGCGAAGCAGATTGAGGAAGAGGACGCGAAGGCCTAGAACTTATAAAACAATCCGAACGACGCCGAGGTTATAACCTCGCGTCCGCCGAATTGCGGATTCGACTTGTCGAAAATCTCCGGGCCCCAGCCCGAGAACTTGTATTGCAGATTTATGCCGATGTTGCGCAGGCGTCCCAAGGGCGCGAAGAATGTCCCGCGGAACGGATTGAAGACCGCGCCGCCGAGTATCGCGAGACTGCCCGGGCGAACGCCGCTATGCGTCTCGTATCGCGCGGACTCGAAGTCCATATATCCCATCGACCATCCCATACCGAGATACCATTCGAAGAAATCAAAATCCAAATACGCGACGCCGCCAAGCGTCGTGTTGCCATACCACGCGGACGCGCCGTCCATCGAAAACCGCCCGACCTCCTGGCCAACCCAAGGACCGATGAACATCCGCTCGCGGCTGCCGCGGAACCGCATAAACAAATCTGCGGCTACGCCCTGCGCGCGGCCCCTGGCGCACGAAGTCCCTTGATAATCCCAGCAGAAAGTTCCCGAATCGGACGGCAGGGTCAGGAACACGCCGACGGGTTTCATCCACGCGCCGCGCGATTCGTCGGCGGCGGCCGGGGTCTCGGCCGATTCGGGCGGCAGGATTTCTTCCGCGCGCGCGGAGAGCGGCAGAATCGCCGCGAGGAAGAGAAGGAGTTTTAATTTGGTCATTTTTTATTTCTCTGGCGGAGCGTTATCGCGCGCCACTCCTGCCCCCTTGTGGGGCGGGATAGAGTTGCTTGGCTTGCGAAGCAAGCCCTAGCAACTCTTGGGTGGGGGTATGTGCTTTATTTATAAAGGCTCACCCCCACCCAAGATTTTCTAAATCTCGCAAGCTTCGCTTGCTCGATAAGAAAATCTA
>JAISGC010000032.1 GCA_031263295.1 Rickettsiales bacterium | reverse complement strand
TACTACAACCTTTTATTCACAACATCTATTATTCAATTTTACAATCTTCTCCCCCTTTTTTTTTTCGTGGCTAGGCCTACCCGCGGGCGTTCCCCACCACCGGCGGGCAACGCCCGCGTGAAGGCACAGCTTTGTCGGGAAAACTGATGAGTCGGGGGGTTGAAAAATCATATCATAGAACGATCCCGCCGAGATTGCTCAAAGGCGGCCCCCCGACCATAACGGGGATTCCGGCCAGACGACCGGGGCATAAAAAAGGCGGCAATTCGCCGCGTGCGCCCAATCCTTTCGGTCGGGCTTTTTTATGCGCGGATTACGGCGCATCAATCTGCGCCGCTATGATATGGGCTTTTCAAGACCCAGACCCGGCTTCCCAACCGGTTCCCATGCATTATATGCGTTCGGTGTTTTTTTGTAAAGGGAAAAAGGACTAGGACTAGGATTAGGACTAGGTGGAACTCGTGATAATGCCACAACGCAATAACAAGCCACCCCTAGTCCTAATCCTAGTCCTAGTCCTTATTTTCGTTTGACAAATCCGCGCCGCTTTGTATAATTTAATAAACAAAAAAAGGAGCCGTCATGCGCGCGCAAATCGAACCGGTTAAAACCAGATTGCCATATATCTATAACGGAAAGGTCAGGGACACCATGCGGTTGCCGGACGGCCTGCTCGCGATAGTCGCCAGCGACCGCATCTCGGCCTTCGACCATATTCTGCCCGACGGGATTCCCGGCAAGGGCATAGTCCTGACGCAGACCAGCAACTGGTGGATGAAGCGGCTGGAACGCCTGGCGCCGAACCATCTGGTTCAGGCGCTCGATTCAGAAAAATCCCCCGAAGGGCTGACCGGCCCGATATTCAAGAAATCCGATATGCCGGATTTGAGATACAGAACGATAATCGTCAGAGAGCTTACGATGCTGCCGATAGAGTTTATCGTCCGCGGAAACCTGACCGGCAACGGCTGGAAGGATTATCAGAAAACCGGAATTGTCGGCGGGCATAAACTGCCGCGCGAAATGCAAAAATCGCAGTCGCTGCCCGCGCCGATTCTGACGCCGTCGACCAAGGCGCCCAAGGGGCAGCCCGACGAGTATATAACCTGCGACCAGGCCAAGGAGATTTTGTTCACGCTCGGATACGCGGACAATGTCTGGGCCGATTGCCAGAATTATGCGCTGGGATTGTTCATTGCGGCGCGCGGAATCGCGGCCGAGCGCGGCCTGGTGCTGGTGGATACGAAGTTCGAGTTCGGCATAGACCAGGGCGGCAGGGTCATCCTCGGCGACGAGATTCTGACGCCCGATTCGTCGCGCTTCTGGGACGCGACGGATTTCGAGCGCGCGTTCGCAAAGGGCATCGAGCCCGACAGCTTCGACAAGCAGTTTGTCAGGAATTATCTGATTGGGCTCGAACGCGACGGATTGTGGAGCAGGGACGACCTCGACGGCCCGGAGCCGGAACTGCCCGACGATATAGTGATAAAAACGATAGACAAATATCTTGCATGCAACGAGCGGATTACCAATCACGGCAATCCGATAATCAACAAAATGCGCAAAGAGTTCGCGCGCGAATACGGGGCGTAGGTGGGGCGGTGTTCGCTCGGCGGCTTCGCCGCCTGTGCGTATCCTCGTTCTCGTTTTTGCTTCGCAAAAACTGCGCTCGAACTTCGCTTCGCTCGTTCTCGCTGACTCGGATTCCCCTCCTTTGGAGGGGTGCCCCGCGAAGCGGGGCGGGGTGGTGTTTCACATTTGCATTGTCAAAACCAAAACAAACCCCGAAGGGGTTTGTCATTCCCGCGCAGGCGGGAATAGGGCTTTAAGACTTATAACGAAAAACTTGTTTCACATACAAATGTAATTGTGAAAACAAGTAGTAGCGAAATGTAAGGTTTAGAACCCTATTCGCTCGGCGGCTTCGCCGCCTGTGCGTATCCTCGTTCTCGTTTTTGCTTCGCAAAAACTGCGCTCGAACTTCGCTTCGCTCGTTCTCGCTGACTCGGATTCCCGCTTTCGCGGGAATGACAAAAAATTGCTTTGCAATTTTTTGTTTTAGTTTTGAGTTGTAATTGATGCTACCTGCCCAGCATCATCGAATACCTCCTTCTGTCCCGCATCAGCGAGCAGTTCTTGTCGAACATCGCCGGGCTCGGCTGCTCGCGCATAAGAAGCTCGTTCGCTCGGCCGATATAAAACAGCAGGGTCTCGATTTCGCGCGGATGCCGCGGGTTGTAAGACTTCATCTCCTCGACCATAATTATCGTCGATTCAAGCGGGGTTAAAACTTTGTTTGCCATTTTGCAAATCCTTTGGTTTGTGTTGAAAAATAGTTTGGTCGGCCCGCGCGGGCGCTATGGAAAATCAGTCGGCGGTCGGCCGACAGAAAAGACACGCAAAATGCTGAAACATAATTTGCATACGGCCCGATTTTATCATAAAATAAGACTATGCTTCAAGTTGAAAATCTTTCGGTTTCCATTGCGGGTAAATCGCTTCTGAATAATGTGAGCCTGTCTGTCGCGACGGGCGCGCGAGCGGTCCTTCGCGGCGCGAACGGCGCGGGCAAAACGACGCTCGTCAATGCGATATTGGGCGATCCAGATTACGAGGTTTCGGGCCGGATTATTTTCGACGGCGCGGATATTACAAAACTGAAAACAGACGCGCGCGCGCGCGCGGGATTATTCGTGGGCCAGCAGGTAGTTCCCGAAATCCCGGGCCTGTCCGTTATGACATTTCTGAAACACTCTTATATGTCCCACTTCGGCGACCGGCCAATGGGAGAGTTTATGACGGCGTTGAAGGCGGCGGCGGCCGCGCTCGACATACCGGACGCCTGGCTCGGGCGCAGCGTCAATGTCGGATTTTCCGGCGGCGAAAAAAAGCGTCTGTCGTTTCTGCGCCTGCTTTTAATCCGTCCGAAAATGGCCGTCTTGGACGAGATGGATTCCGGCGCCGACCTCAACGCGCGGACGCTGTTTGGAAAAATCATAGACGATATGAAAGAGACCACATTTCTTGTAATAACTCACCAGGATGTATTTTTCAAGGCGACGGACGAGATATCTTTTTGACAAAAATCTGAAAGATTTTTGTCAGCCCCGCGCAGGCGGGGCCAGGGCTCTAAACCTTACATTCAGATACTACTTGTTTTACCAATTACATTTGTATGTGAGACAAGTTTGTTGTTATAAGGTTAAAAGCCCTATTCCCGCCTGCGCGGGAATGACAAAAGTTCCTTCGGAACTTTTGTAAAAGATGTGTTATAATAATGCAAACATAAAAAGGATAAATAATGGTTGCTAAAAAAAGAACAATAAAAAAAGAATCTGCCGTTGTGTCGAAAGGTGTATCCATATTGCGCTGGCTGTTCACTCCCGATATGTCCCAGGGCTGGAAGGGATGGCTGGGGCGCGCGGCCGGATTTCTGGCCGTGTTCGTCGTCTTCCTGGTTGCCGTCGGAATCATTGGGATAAATGTTCAATTGGCGCTGGCGGGATTGCCGCCGGTCCCGACCGCGACCGCGCTCGCGGTGCTGTGGGAATCGATGCTCGAAAACCTGCCCGCGTGGATCGGGGCGGCGGCTGCGATTTACGCGTTCGGTATGTTCGCGATGATGCCGCGGCGCAGCCTCGACCGGCGCGGATTCGTCGCGCTTCTGTTCTTCTTCGCCTTCTGGATGTCGGTTGCGGCCGCCGCCGCCTGGTGCCTGAGCGAATATGCGAAATATTCGGATTGGGCGTGGCCGTTCGCGGTTTTGGTCGTTATCGCGGTCGTCGGAATGATTGCGGCGCTGGCCAGATTCTCCGTCGCGGCGGGGGCGAACAAATTGCAGACGCTGCTGATGTTTCCGTTCGGATACGCGCTCTTTCAATACGGCGCTTTGTTCACAGGGGCCGCCGAGGGCAATAAATCGATAGCGCTCAAATCGAAATGGTTTCCGAAGTTGAGGGATTTTCTCTTGGACGATATGCGCGGGCAAGCCGCGCTCGCCGCGATTATCGTCGCGATGGCCGTCCTCGGCAGCGCGTGGGAGTTGTTCCTGATTGCGTTCTTCGCGGTGATTTATTTCTGGCGCGGGCCCAAGGTTATCGTCGCGGCCCTGCCGAAATTGGCCTGGGTCGCGGTCGGATTCAATATCGCGGTCGCGGGATTCATAGCGTTCTTGTTCGGAGCGGCGGCGATATTATAAGATGGCGCGCGGCGGATCGGTATTTTCATTCGTGGACGACCAGCGGCGATTCCTGTTCGCGCTGATTGGATTCCTTACATTTCTAATCGCGCTGACCGCGGGCGTGGCGATGTCGACGGGCGGCGCGGTCGGGCGCCTCGACGCGGATCTCGCGCGCACGGGAATCTTGCAGGGCGATGCGGCGGCTATGAAAAAACTCGTCATTGACGCGGGCGCGCAAATAGAATCGGCCGAGGTCATAGACAAAAAAGAATCGGAAAAATTATTGTCCGCATGGATTAAAAACGCGGACGCATTGGCGGGATACATTCCGGCTATGACCCGCGTCAAGGCCGCGAATGCCGCGGGCCTCGACGCCGTCGCCAAGCGCGCAGAGGCCGCGAAATTGCGATTCACATACGGCCGCGGCGCGGCGCCCGACCGCGCGGTCGGAATAAAAATCATCCTGCTCGCGGCGGTGCTGTTCGCGCTGGTCCTCGGCGCGTTGGGCCTGATAATAATCCACTCGGTGAAGAATATAATTCTGATTCACGCGCGCGAGATTGGAATACTCAATCAGGTCGGCGCGACCAACGGATACATAGCGCGCCAGATTCAGAAGGCAATGCTGAAAATATCATTGCTGGCGGCGACGGCGGGGGCAGGCGCGGCCTGCGTGTTTATGCTCTTGGTCAACGGCCTGTCCGCGCGGTCCAGAACGGGGCTGTTGGCTAATATGAGTTTCGACGGAGGCGACGCGCTCGTCCTCGCGATTCTGGCCGCAGTGCTGGTCGCCGCGATTTCAATCGCCGCGGGCCGCACGACAACAAGGATATTAAAATGAGCAGTGAGCAACGAGCAATGAGCAATACAAGCACGCAAAAAAGTCATAGCAAGTTCCTATTGCTCATTGCTCACTGCGCATTGCTCATTACCGGCGCCGCAGGCGCAAACCCGATGTTTAATGGCGCCGCGCGCCAGATTTCGGTCTATCTGGGCCAGGGGACCGACGGCACATATTTATATCCGGACGGGCATATCGTTCCGTTTTATCTGGCGCATATCGCCTATTCGATGCCGAACACTTTCTTCGGCCTGCCCGCGCGCCAGAATGTCGATGTCGCGGGAACCATGGGCTTCGGCAAGACGAAAAATTACGCGCCCGACGATGCCGCGCCGATGGCGGAATGGGACTGGGAAAATTACAGCGACGCGATGGTGTATTTTTCCGAAGACGCGGCGCTGCTGTCGGGCGAGCGCTGGTGGGCTGGCGCCGGAATGGGCATGGGAATGCAGGCGCACCAGAACGAGCGCATCGGAACGAAGCTGATTTTCGGCTTGAAGGCGTTTGTCGGAATGCGCGTTTCGGAGATGTGGAATATGGAGATATTCAGCCAGCACTTTTCGAACGGCAGCACGGACCTTGTGAACAATTCCTATAATTTCTTTGGCCTCGGCGCGACCAGAAATTTCTAGGGACTAGGATTAGGACTAGGACTAGGTGTGGCTTGTTATCGCGCTTCGGCGCAACAACGGGCTCCACCTAGTCCTAGTCCTTTTTATTCCTTGCAATCTACCCTTTGTATTGTAAAATGCGCGGGCCGGAGCGTTGGCCGAACGGTAAGGCAGCGGTTTGCTAAACCGTACACGGGGAAACCTGTGAATAGGTTCGACTCCTATACGCTCCGCCACATAAAACAAAACTCCCGGAGGGTGTTTTGTTTTATGTGAAGGGGCGCGCATAGGCCGGGAGAACCGATAGGTTCGAATCCGAGTCAGCGAGCCGCAGGCGAGCGCAGTTTTGCGAAGGGCCTCTGGGCCCAAGCAAAACGAGAACGAGGATACGCGCAGGCCGCCGCAGGCGGACGAGCGACTCCTATACGCTCCGCCATTGAAGTAATTTAATACCCTAATCCGAACGGACGAAAAACAAAGTGATTTGTAATAATAAAGATTGAGTTAAACACATACCCTCTGAGCCATGCATTTATAATATTTTTACGATGAGAGTTTTCGTAGCCTGCCTTTACGACGAAATATGCTCGTTGTTCGTCTAATTCTTTTGATAAATCTTCGGTATGTAGGCCGCCTTTTTGGAAATGTTCAATTGTCCATTGTCTGGCAAGTTTCATTTCCCGCATATTCCTATGCCAAACAGAAAATGCGAGAATGCCCTGAATCGCGATATAAAGCAACACCCCATAAGTTGTGTATTTAATAATCTTTTTATAGTTTTTCATTATTGTATCTTGATTATATAATTTCCATAGTGATCCAATCCATAGCGTTTATGATTTGGATTCTTTTTGAGTTTTCAAGGGTTATCATAATCCCGACATCGTATTGTTCTATTATGGTCTTTCCATTTATATCTGTGAATGGCGATAAAGAATCCATGATCTTTATTCCTTTGATTTTCTGTCCGATTATATCCTTTTGGAATGCATGCGATATATCCCAATATTCATGACTGAACGCATTTAATTTTTCAATCTCTTCGGGCGGCATATTTTTTACATCTATGACGCCGAGAATTTTAAGGGAGTCAAAGTTTATTGAGAAATAATCGGCACTAGCGTCGAATTCCAATTGGTGGGCGCCTAATTTTAATACTATTGGTCCTTCCCATAGCATCGGATTGCGTATAAAGTCAATCGGTTTATCCTGTGTGAAGTCAGTTGCGCCGCGAAGTAGTGTTGCCGTTATTCTTTTTCCTACAATTTTGTTCTTATTTGTTTTTATAAATTGTTTTATTTCATCTATGCTCATTTTTGGCATATGATTAAAAGGAGGTTCTTTTTTGCCAAAATAGTCAAATATGGCGTCAAAAATCCTCTCTGATCCGGCAACAAGAGCATAGCAGAATAGTGCGGCGGATATAAATCCAAGAGCATAGCCTAAATAATGCATAATTTTAATGCCTAGTTTTTTATGATTTGATTGTATTATTAAATGATGTATGAGTCAAACAAAAGCGAACCATAGGCGTTGTTGGATTTTTTCACAAACATTGTATAATGCCGGTATAATAAAAAGGACCGGCGATGTATTTCACGAAAAAAGATTTTGCGAAAGAGGCCGCGCGCGTCGCGGGCCGGGATTTCAAGAAATGGCTCGCCGATGTGTTCGTCAAACCGATAGCGCGCGCCAAATCGACCGCGAAATATTTCGTGGAAATGGCCGGATGGGTCCGGGAGACCGAGTTTTTCGAGGCGAACAAATCGGACCTCGAACGCATCCACGCGCCGATTGCGGCGGCACTGGCAAGCACGGCGGATTCCTGGATTGCGCATACATATTATTTCTGGGGCATGAACAATCTGCAATACGCGCGGGGGCTGATGACGATGCCGATGGAGGAATTGCGGCAAAAGGTCGCGGCCACGGCGGACGAAAGAAATTACCCGAGGCCAGATTTCTCGGCCCAGCACGAGGCGGCGGTGACGGCGCTTGAAATCCGCATTGCTCGCGCGGTCCTTAAAGCGGGCCGGGAAACGGCCTAGGCGCCGCCGCGCTTTTTTCCGCGCCGGACTTTTCCGCCCGGCCAGATAAAGGACGCCGCCACGCCCGCGAGCATCAGCCCGAGCACCACGATCAGGGACGATCCCGCCGACGCGTGCATTCCGAAAAACACCTCGCCGAGCATTTTGGCGCCGATATAAAGCAGTATCGCGATAACCGCCTTGTCGAGATGGACCAAGGATCGCTTCATGGCCGCCAGGCAGAAATAGAGCGAGCGCATTCCGAGAATCGCGAATATATTGCTGGTATAGACCAGGAAGGGCTTGCCGGTTATCGCGATGACCGCGGGCACGCTGTCGAATGCGAACATAATGTCGGCGAACTCTATGGTCAGAAGACACAGGAACAGAGGGGTCGCCGCGCCCGCGGAGAAAAAGCGGTTGCCGTCGAGCCTCGGCGTTGTCCTGAACATTTTCCCGAACAGGCGAACCGACCAGTGGTTCTTGAAGTCTTCCTTTTTCTCGGGCTGTTTTTTCCGCGCGCGCCCGCGCCGGAACATGGACCAGGCCAAAAGCCCGATTCCGGCGGCCTGGGCCATCTTGACGGCCGACCATATTATGAACAGGCCGAAGACGGCGAGCGCCGTCCCGCCGAAATGAGACACGACGGCGCCGCCCAATGCGACGAACGCTATGCGCAGAACCAGCGCGCCGATTATTCCGTAATAAAGCACGCGATGCTGATACTTTTCGGGTATCTGGAAGTTCGCGAAAATTGCCATCAGAACGAACAGGTTGTCGATGGACAGGGTTTTTTCCAGCACATATCCCGACAGGAACGCGAACGCGTCGTCCGGCCCGTGTCCGGCCCGGATATACATCGCGAACCCGAGGGACACGATTATCCAGAACGCGGACCACAGGGCCGCCGACCGGACCGATACGGCCGCGTCGCGCCTGTGGGCGAAGAGATCCAGCAAAAGGCAGCCCGCGACTATGGCGGCGAAGATTCCGATGCTTGCGAGAGAGTATTCCATTGGGCGACTATATCACGGGCCGCTTGCATTTCCTAAAAAATAATATAAAATGCGCGCTATGCGCCCGTAGCACAACTGGATAATGCGTTTGGCTACGAACCAAAAGATTGCGAGTTCGAGTCTTGCCGGGCGCACCACCCTTCGCTCTTCGAGCTCCGCCCGGCTTGCGCCAGTAAGCCGGGCGCACTAATTACAATGGGGACTTATCTATAACTCTCTCCAAAACCAACCCAAAACATTGCAACGCAATTTTTTGTCATTCCCGCGCAGGCGGGAATAGGGCATTAAGACTTATAGCGGAAAACTTGTTTCACATAAACAGATAATAGTGAAAACAAGTAGTGTCTGAATGTAAGGTTTAGAACCCTATTCCCGCTTTCGCGGGAATGACAAAAAATCTTTTCAAGATTTTTTGTTTTGGCTAGCGTTGTATATAAGTCCCTAATCATTCCATCGCCAATTGAATCAACTGCTTCGACTCGACCAAAAACTCCATCGGCAAACGGGACAGAACCGGGGCGGCGATGCCCGCGACCAGCAGCGCCGCCGATTCGGTCTCCTTGATTCCGGCGGACGCCAAATAGAGCAGGGCCGCCGCATCCAGCGCCCCGGTTTTCGCCTCGTGCGAATAGTTGCCAATCTCGCCCTCGCCCTCAAACACTGGAATAGTATTCGCCGTCGCCGCCGCGCCAATAATCTTGCTGTCGCAATTAGACGCATTCGCGCAACCCTGCGCCGCGAAACGAACCAAACTACGAAATGTCTGGCGGCTGTTTCCCAACGCGACTCCGAACGACCGCACCACCGATTTCGTTCCGGGCGCAATGTGAATCATCCGCGTTCCGGTATCGGCCTGTTGCGACCCGCGCGTGATGGCCAAAGAATAGAAATCTGAAAAAGCCCGCGCGCCCGCCAGAATCGTCGACGGATATTTCCAGGTCTTTGCGCTTCCGATTTCGAGCTGCGTCCAATAGACGGCCGCGTCCGCGTCCGCGCGCGCGCGCTTGGTTACGAAATTATAAATATTGTCGGACCAGTTCTGAACCGTCGCGTATTTCACCACGCTGCCCGCCCGCGCGATAACCTCGACAACGCCGCTGTGCAATTGATGCGCTGGGCGCCGCGGCGCGCTGCAACCCTCCATATAGGTCAGCGCGGCGCCCGGTTCCGCAATAATCAGCGTCCGCTCGAACTGCGCGATTTTCGCGGTTTCTATGCGGAAATACGACGCAAGGTCGATTGGGCATTTCACATTCGCAGGAACGAATACAAATGTTCCGTCTGAAAATACGGCGGCATTCAGCGCGGCGAAAAAGTTATCCGCCGGGCCGACGACCGACCCAATGTTTTCCCGCACCAAGTCCGGATGCCGCCGCACGGCCTCTGAAAAGGGTAGGAAAATAATCCCGTGCTTTTCCAATTCCGCGGTCATCGATGTATGCACGGATTGGGAATCGATTATCGTATCGGTCGCCATCCCGAGCAGCGCCCGGCGCTCGGCGTCTGGCAGATTCATTTTTTTATAAACGGCGTCGAGATCCGAATTATCGACGGGCCGGGCGGCGCCGAAATATTCGATTGCGTCGTAATCAATCGGCGCGTAATCGACTTCGCCCCAATGGGGCTCGGGCATCCGGCGCCAGATGTCCAGCGCGCCAAGGCGCCAGTCAAGCAGCCACTCCGGCTCGCCCCGCGCGTCCGATATTTTTTTTATAAGATTCTCATCCAGTTTCATTTTTATAAGTATAGCTTAAACGATAAGCAGTGCAAAAAATAAAGCGAAGATTCCAGAGCGTAATTCCCCTTCTCCCCTTTGGGGAGAAGGGGTGGACCGCGCCGTAGGCGCGGGACGGGGTAATGGGGACTGATTTATATTCACCCTTACCCCGTCAATCGCCTTCGGCGATTGCCAGTGCGTGTTCCCAAAGGGAAGGGGAATACCGCTCTGGAATAATCCCATAACCCTCCGCCCCCAATAAACCATTTGCCAACCTGTTATAAATTGTTATAATTGGGAATATGTCCGCAAAATCTAAACGGATTTTTAAGAAAATTGTCTCGCGCGTCGGCGTGCTGTTTTTTGCGCTCGCCGTCGGGATGCTTTACTGGGAGCTGCGAAAATATTCCTTGGAGGATGTTTTCGAGGCGATAACCGAAATCCCAAAGCTACATATGCTGTGGGCGTTGATGCTGTGCGTCGCGGAATACCTGGTCCTGTCGTGCTATGACTTTATGGCGCTGCGATATGTCGGGCGGCGCATCGCCGTGTGGAAGTGGATGCTGGCCGGGATGATGGGATTCGTGATTTCCAACAATGCGGGCAGCGCGGCGGTCTCGGGCGGCGCGATACGATACCGATTATATACGCGCTGGCGCATCCGCGGCGGCGAGATTGTGAAAATGCTGACATTTTCCGGGATGACATATTATCTGGGCGCGTCGAGCGTGGTCGCGCTCGGATTTTTTTTGCTGCCCGCCGGGGGCTTTGTCGACAGCGTGATGATGCGGGTTATGTTCTTTGGGTCGGCGGCGTTTCTGACGGCCTATTTCGGAGCGTGCGTATTTTTCAGAAATAAAAAGTTCCGCATCGGCGGCCTCGACTTCAAGGTCCCGAGCGTCCCGGTCGCGTTGTGGCAGTGCGCGTGGGGGACGCTGGATTCGATTCTGGCGGGATTGGTTTTGTATTGCCTGGCGTTCCACGCGGTGCCGATAGGAGTGGTCGAGTTCGTCGCGATTTTCGTCGTAGCGCAGTCGGCGGGGATATTCGCGCAGGTGCCGGGCGGCATCGGCGTCTTCGAGAGCGTGGTTATCTACGCGATGCCCGACGGAATCGACAAGGCTGTCTTGTTCGGCTCGCTCTTGATGTTCAGAATTATTTACTATTTAATCCCGCTGTTCAGCGTCGGCGGAATGTTCTTTATCTATGAGCATAATCTTTATAAGAAGATGAAAAAGTGGAAAATCTTTTCGCACATCCCGCACAGGAAATAGGTCTTACTTCTCCCACCTGTCGCTGATGGAAAAATCGGCGGCGAGGGGAACGGAAAGCGAGACCACTGACTCCATAATTTTTTTGATTTCGAGCGCGTATTTCTCGGCCTCGCCTTCTGGCGCCTCGAAGACAATTTCGTCGTGAATCTGCAAAATCATTTTGACGGGAAGTTCGGCCAAACGCGCGAGCGCGACGCGCATAATATCGGCCTCGAACCCTTGAATCGGCGCGTTGACCGCCGCGCGCAGGGCATAGCCGCGCATCCGCGGATTGTTGATTTCCGGAAACCAGATGCGGCGGCCGAACGGCGTCTCGACGAAGCCGCGCGCCAGCGCCTCCTTTTTGGTCGCCTCCATATAGCCGCGCACCTCGGGCAGGGCGGCCATATAATTTTCGATAATGTCCGCGGCCTCGCGTTGGCTGCATCCGATTTGCGCGGCCAGGCCGAACGGCGACACGCCGTAGATAATCGAAAAGTTTATGGTCTTGGCCATCCGCCGATTTTCGGGCGTCATCGCGCCGAAGATTTTTTTTGCGGTCTCCGAATGAATATCGCGGCCGTTCGCGAAGGCCTCTTTCAAGACGGCGGCGCCGGACAAATGCGCGAGCAGCCGCAGCTGAATTTGCGAATAATCCGCGGCGATAAGCTTCGACCCCGCGGGCGCGATGAAACACTTTCTGATTTCCGCGCCGACCTCGGACTTTATCGGAATGTTTTGCAGGTTCGGATCGCGCGACGACAGGCGCCCGGTATTGGTGCTGGTCTGCAAAAATGTAGTATGAATCCGTCCGTCGGGCCCGATTGCGCGCGGCAATGCGTCTGTGTATGTGCCGGTCAGTTTCGCCGCCGTGCGCCAGTCGAGCACAAGCCGCACGATTTCGTAATCGGGGGCGAGTTCGGCCAGAACATCCGCGTCCGTGCTGCGCTTTTTTCCCGAAGGCAGGCCGAGTTTGTCGAATAAAATCACGCCGAGTTGCTTTGGGCTCGCGACATTGAACTCCTCGCTCGCGAGCTCCCAGATGCGCGCCTTCAAGTCGTTCGCGCGCCGATGCAGCAAATCCGAAATCTCTTTTAACTTCGCGATGTCGACCAAGACGCCGTTGTTTTCCATACGAAAGAGCGGCCGCAGAATCGCCCGGTCCATCTCGTAGATTCGGGGGTTCGGATGCGCCGTATAAAATTGATAATCGTCGACGATATTTTCCGCGCGGCGATTTATCGCATAGTTCATCAGCCCGACATCGACCGCGTTTTCGATTTCGTCGGTCCCGAGTTTGTGAAATAAAGTTTTCCAGTCGTAAGATAATTTTATCAGTTTCGGGTCGCGCAGCTTTTCCATATCGATATTATCGGCGTCGAAAATCGCGATGCCTTCGGGCGCGACCGGCGCCGCCTGCGGCGCATCGGGAAAGAGTTCATGCGCATTTCCTGCCCCCGCTTGCGGGGGCGGGATAGAAGATCCAGAAAAATTGCTTTGCAATTTTTCGTGGATGTTCTTGGGTGGGGGCAGATTTGCTCCCTGCGCCTCGGAATAATTTTGTTTTCCAAGATGACCCCCCACCCAAGATTTCGTAAGGCTCGCGCGGGTCTGCGACCCTCGCTCGCTAACGAAATCTGTCCCGCCCCCGCGAGCGGGGGCAGGGAAACCCAACTTCCTCGCCTTCTCCGCCAGCGTCGACGATCCGACCTCGGTCATAAAAAACTCGGCCGCGCGCGCGCCGTCGAAGCGATACTTCTCGAACGGCGGAATCGGCACATCGGTCCGCAGGCGCACCAAGGTTCGCGACATCATCGCCATCTCGCGCCCGTCGGTCAGCAGCTGATGCGCGCGCCCCTCGACCGCATCGAGATTTTCATAAATCGCATCCAGAGTTCCAAATCGCGCCAGCAATTCCGCGGCCTTCTTCGGACCGATGCCCTTGACGCCCGGGACATTGTCGGACGCGTCGCCGACCAAAGCCTGATAGTCGACCATCTGATTGGGCCGCGCGCCGAACTTTTCCAAGACCTCGGGCGCGCGCATTTCGGCGTCCTTCATAGTGTCGAAAATAAAGACGCAATCGTTGACCAATTGCGCCAAATCTTTGTCGCTCGAAATTATCCGCGTCGGACATTCCTCCTGACACAGGGTCGCGATAACATCGTCGGCCTCCACATCCGGGACGACCAAACACGGCATCCCCATCGCGCGAATGGCGCCGCGCGCGATTTCGATTTGCGCGACAAGGTCCGCGGGCGTGGCATCGCGGTTCGCCTTGTATTCGGGATAAATATCATTGCGCCAGTTTTTGCGGTGGGCGTCGAACACGCAGATAAACTCGTCCGCGGGCGCCGCGGCCGCAATCAGCGGCAGAATCATATTGCACATTCCATAGACCGCGTTCGTCGGCGTTCCGTCCGGCCGGGTCAGCCGCTGATGCACGCCGTAGAACGCGCGGAATAGCAAAGAGTTTCCATCGATTATGCTTCGCATAGCAGGACTAGGACTAGGATTAGGACTAGGCGGAGCTTGTGATTGCGTTGTGGCATTATAACGAGTTCCAGTCCTAGTCCTAATCCTCTCTATTAAAACACATACCGCAGTTTTATGCGCGCGTCATACTGCAAAAATCCCACATCCTTGTTGATAACGGGAATCGTGTCTATGGAGTCGGCATAGAAGACGCGGCCCTCGACATCGACGAACAGCGGCGTCGCCGGAATATCCAGCTGCACGCCGAGCATTCCCTGAAACGCGCTTGACGCGGACGCGCTCTCGTTGTTCGGCAGATCGCCTCCGAAGACGCGGCCCGCGCCGAATCCGACATAGGGCGTGATGACCGGCACCGGCATTTTAAGATACGCGTTCAGCATTCCCGCGTTCAGGGCTATGTCTTTGGCGACCAGGCGATTGTATTCGGCCTCGACGCGGATGATAGGAATATCTATGCCGAAGACCGCGCCGTATGCGTCGGCGTTGTTTTTGAGGTCTTTCGATGTCGGAACAAACGCTATGCTTTTGCCGCCGCCATAGGTCGCGCCCGCGTAAAAGTCCAACAACAATCCCGCGTTCGCATTCGCCGCGGCGAGCGTCATTGCGGCGCCCAGAAATATTTTTTTCATTGCCCATCCTTTTGGTTTGCGGTATCATTATAGAAATAAATTATGGCGATAACAAGCAATCTTTTGGTCGCGGGACTGGGCAATCCGGGCAACGAATACGCGAAGACCAGACACAATGCAGGATTTATGGCGGTGGATTTTCTGGCGGGCGATGCGGCGTGGAAAAAGGAAAAGAATTACCTTATAACGCGCAATTCCCCTTCTCCCCCAACGGGGAAGAAGGGGTGGCTCGCGGCGAAGCCGCGAGACGGGGTAATTGGGGGTCAAAATATTATTTTCATCAAGCCCCAGACATTTATGAATCTGTCGGGCGCGGCGGTTCTGGCCGCAATGACTAAATATAAAATCCCGCTGGAAAATGTGATTGTGATTCACGACGATATAGATTTGCGACTGGGCGACTTGCGCGATAAGGTCGGCGGAGGAAACGCGGGACATAACGGATTAAAGTCAATCAGCGCGGCGATTGGGAACGACTATCGGCGATTGCGCATCGGCATCGGCCGCCCGGAGAATCCGGAAATCGATGTCGCCGACTGGGTCGTCGGCCGATTTGCGAAGGACGAACTTGCCGCATTGATGAAAACGATTGAAGGGATAAGACTATAGCGGGCACAGCGCCCCTCCTGCCCCCTTGTGGGGCGGGATAGAGTTGCTTGATTTTTTGCGAAGCAAAAAATCCTAGCAACTCTTGGGTGGGGGTGAATCTTTATAAATAAAGCACATACCCCCACCCAGGATTTTCTAGTTTCGCAAGCGTTGCTT
>JAISGC010000084.1 GCA_031263295.1 Rickettsiales bacterium | reverse complement strand
CGACTATGATTTCCACGGGCCGCCAGAACAGACTATGGCTATGCAAAATCGCGCGCGTCAGATTCATCATAATATATTGCAAAACATAAGCGGGATAAACATACCTGCTGATTTTCGCCAGCCAGTTCTGGCGGTTCAGAATCGCGGCCATATAACCGCGGTTCGCGGCCATCATAAACAGCAGCCACGCGAAGATAATCACATCCGAAAGCTCGGCTATTTGGGTCCGCTCGCCCGACAAGTGATTGCAGACAAACAACGCCAGCAGCCCAAGCTCGGCGGCGGACACCATCGCTTTTTTTCGGCCCGCGATTTGCGTCGGATTGAATCGGTCGGCGGCGCATCCGACGAGCACGCCGAGCGACGCGCCGAATATGCCGCGAAGCATCCCGTCGTTCGCGAATCCAAGGCTCGCCTTGTCTATGCTTTCCAATCCGTTTCCGGCGACAAGCGCATAGCAGGCCGCCGCGCCGAGAATCCCGATGACGAACAGCGCCTTGTCCCTTTGCATTTTGGTCAAAATGCCGAACAGCAGAATCTGCGCCCAAAACAAAGCGAACACATACCAGGTGCCGCCCATCGGATGCATATTTATCAGCAGCTCGGGCGCCATCGACAGCGAAACGGGAAGCCTGGTCCACGAAAACATCCCGATGGACGCGGCAAGAATCAGCGCGAAAAACAGCGGCATTGCAATCCGCCCGAATCGCCGCCCGATATAATCCCCGATAGATAGGTTGCTTTCGCGGACTTTTTCCGCAACGCCGTATAAAAAGAATCCGGCGATTATAAAAAATATATTGCTGCCGTTTATAATCAGGCCGCTGACAGGCTTCGGCGCGAAGTGCCTCATAAATACGCATACGACCACAAAAATGCGGAATAATTCGATGCTGTTTATTTTCTGCTTTTTCATGGCGGCCTCTTCAATTGACGACAATGCGCCAGCAATGCGAAGATTGATGGCGAGAGGTTAATCACTATGATTTTGAGAAAAAATAGTTCCTGGTATTCGGTATATTCCCAAGACCTCTCGCCGAAGCAAGAGGCTGTTTTGTGTCGAACCCGACATCTCAAAATCAGAGGTGATTAAACCTCGAACCGACTGGCGGACCAGCCGACTCAATCCGAATATTATACGAGCGCCCGCCCCTTGTCAATTTATAAGGCATTTTATCGTTGCGCCGCGCGGCGGAATGTTTCTATAATCGGTCAAACGGAGCGGGAAATGTTCGGGAGAAAATCTTTGTTTGACGCGCGGGAATTAAAGACGATGGCGAACGCCGCGCGAATGATTTCGTTGGAGGAAATCCAAACGGCGGCCAGCGGGCATCCCGGCGTGGCGCTCGGCTTCGCGGATGTGATGACGACGCTGTTTGCGAACCATCTGAACTTCGACCCGACGCGCGGCGACTGGGCCGGACGCGACCGGTTCGTGCTGTCGGCCGGACACGCGAGCGCCCTGCTCTACGCGGTGCTGCACCTTGCGGGCTTTCCGATAACGCGCGAGAAATTAAAATCGTTCCGGCGCATAGGTGGGCTGCCCGGGCACCCTGAACGGGATCTGCGCCTCGGCATAGAGATGACGACCGGGCCGTTGGGCCAGGGCCTTGCGTCCGCGGTCGGAATCGCGATTGCAAAACCGGATGTCAAAGTTTTCGTCGCGGTCTCTGACGGCGATTTGATGGAAGGCGTCGCGTCCGAGGCCGCGTCTTTGGCGGGATTCCGGCGGCTTCGCAATCTGATTGTTTTATGGGACGACAATAATATAACCATCGACGGACAACCTGCGCGCAGCGAAGACATCCCGGCCCGGTTCCGCGCGACCGGCTGGAACACGATTGAAATCGACGGCAACGACCCGCGCGAAATCAATCGCGCGATTCGCATTGCGAAAAAAATGCGCGCGCCGGTTTTGATTTGCTGCCGGACGAAAATCGGCCTGGGCAGCGCGCTGGAAAACACGGCGGACGCGCACGGCAAGCCGCTGGACTATGCGGATGCCATGCGCATGATGTCGGAATTGTCGGCGGACTTCGACGCGGCCGCGCCGCTGTGGAAGATATTGAAAGAATCCAAATCCAACCCCCACCCAAGTTTTGCTACGGCTCGCAAGCTCGCCAAGCAAAACGTTCCCGCCCCCGCAAGCGGGGGCAGGATAAAACCCGTCGGAATGCCGAAGAGCGAGCGCGGGCCGACGCGCGAATTGTTCAACCGCGCAATCAACGCGGCGATTGCGAAGAATCCCGATTTGATTTTTGGCGGCGCGGCGGACCTGACGGATTCGACGGGCGCGCGAGTGCCGGAAAAAAATCTGATTCATTTCGGCGTGCGCGAGTTCGCGATGGCGGCGGCCGCGAACGGAATGGCGATGTCGGGATTGCGGCCGTTCTGCGCGACATTTCTGGTGTTCTCGGATTATATGCGCCCGGCGATTCGGCTGGCCGCGCTGATGCGATTGCCGACGCTGTTCGTGTTCTCGCACGATTCGATTGCCTTGGGCGAGGATGGGCCGACGCACCAGCCGGTCGAGCAATTGCCGTCGTTGCGCCTGATTCCGGGCCTGCGCGTTTTCCGCCCCTGCAATATGTCGGAGATGTTTTTATGCCTGCGCAAGCACTTTGACTCGCCGGGCCCGAGCGCGATTATCACCACGCGCCAGGCGTTCGAGAATCCGCCGGATGCGGGCGACGCCCACGCCGCGGGCTATATAATTTACGGCGCGAAAAACGCGCGCGTCCGATTCATTGCGACGGGGTCAGAGGTCGCGCTCGCGATAGCGGCGGCCAAGGTTTTGGAATCGAAAAAAATCACCGCGGCGGTTATGTCGGCGCCGTCGTTGGAATTGATGATGAAGGAAAACCGCGGCCCGCTGGCCGAGTTCATAGGCTCGGGCTTTTCGGTTTGGATAGAGGCCTCCGCCCAGATTCCGCCGTTCTCGGTCTCAATGATTGTGCGGCAATCGATATTCGGCGAATCGGGCCCCGGCGCGGAGGTCTATAAAAAATCCGGCTTCGACGCGGAATACATCGCCGATGAAATAATGAAAAAGATAAACAAATAATTTAATGACTAATGACTAATAACTAATGTCTAATTACTAATTGCCGCGTATTAGACATTAGTCATTAGTTATTAGTCATTAGTCATTAAAAATGAAAATACGCGACGGCGATTTATTAAATGTCCTCGGTCAAGAATGGCGCATCGACGCGAGGGAAATCGGCGGCGCGCCGGAGTTTCTGGACCGGCGGGTGCGCGACATCGCAAAGCGCCGGATGCTGGCGGCCGCGAAATCAATCATACGCGAGATGCCCGCCGATATGCGGCCCGCGCGAATTACCCTGCGCGACACGCGCAGCCGCTGGGGCTCGTGCAGCGCGACGCGCGCGATGTCGCTGTCGTATCGGCTCGCGTTCGCGCCGGTGGAAATTATGCGCTATGTGGTCATCCACGAGTGCTGCCATCTGCGCGAAATGAACCACGGCCCGGCATTTTGGCGGCTGGTCGAAACGCACTCGGGCCCGGGTTTCAAGACCGCGAAAAAGTGGCTGAATAAAAACAGCCGAGGGTTGTTTGCGATTTAGCGCCTTTCCTGCCCCCGCTTGCGGGGGCGGGATAGAACATCTTGAAAAATTGCGTGGGTCGCAGACCCCTGCAATTTTTCATAGATGTTCTTGGGTGGGGGCAGATTTTCTCCCTGCGCATTGGAATA